>CAYMRO010000203.1:0-3651 GCA_964392875.1 uncultured Demequinaceae bacterium | reverse complement strand
GGAGCAGTTGGCCGGCAGCGCCACGGAGCAGCAGGTGTGGATGATCCACGGTGGCTCCGTGAATGGCGCGCCGGATGGTTTCACGGTGCTCGCCTCCACGGAAGGCGCTGCCGTTGCCGCGTTCGAGGACGTCTCGCGGCGCATGAGCGGCGTGCAATGGCACCCCGAGGTCAAGCATTCGCCTCTTGGTCAGGACGCCATCGAAAACTTCTTGTACCGGATTGCAGGCATCGCGCCCGAGTGGACCAGCGCAGGCGTGGTCGAGGAGCAAGTGGCGGCGATCCGCGCTCAGGTGGGGACTGCGCACGTGATTTGTGGGCTCAGCGGTGGTGTTGACTCCGCTGTTGCTGCCGCGATTGTGCAACGCGCCGTTGGCGACCAGCTCACCTGCATCTTTGTTGACCACGGTCTGCTGCGCGCGGGCGAGGCGGAGCAGGTGGAACGTGACTTCGTTGCCTCAACTGGTGTGCGCCTTGTAGTTGCCGACGAGCGTGCCCGCTTCCTCGACGCGCTCGCGGGCGTCACGGACCCGGAGACCAAGCGCAAGATCATTGGCCGCGAGTTCATCCGTGCCTTCGAGGAGCGGGCGCGGGCGCTCGTGTTTGATGCTGGGCTCGGCTCCGAGGTGCGCTTCTTGGTGCAAGGCACCCTGTACCCGGACGTGGTGGAGTCCGGCGGCGGCGAGGGCGCGGCCACCATCAAGAGCCACCACAACGTTGGCGGACTTCCCGACGACTTGAAGTTTGACCTCGTAGAGCCGCTGCGCGCGCTCTTCAAGGACGAGGTGCGGGCCGTTGGCCTCGAATTAGGGCTGCCCGAGGAGATCGTCTGGCGACAGCCGTTCCCAGGGCCAGGACTTGGCATCAGGATCATCGGCGAGGTCACCCAGGAACGCATCGACATCTTGCAAGCGGCCGACGCTATTGCGAGGGCCGAGCTCTCGGCCGCGGGTTTGGATCGCGACATCTGGCAATGCCCCGTGGTGCTCCTAGCCGACGTTCGCTCCGTTGGGGTGCAGGGGGACGGCCGCACGTACGGTCACCCGATCGTGTTGCGACCCGTGTCCTCTGAGGATGCCATGACGGCCGATTGGACGCGCGTGCCCTACGAAGTGCTTGAGCGCATTTCCACTCGCATTACCAACGAGGTGCGCGAAGTCAATCGCGTGGTGCTGGACGTGACGTCAAAGCCGCCGGGCACCATCGAGTGGGAGTAGTAGGCGCATTCAACGCGCTCGCCATGTAACCTCAAAGTTACCTGGTACAAGGGAGTGTGAGCCCACATCGGAATAACCGGCGAACTTGACGCGGCGCGCCTCCAATTGTGGGGGGATCGCGCCGCCGAGTCGCGTCGCCAACTCATAACCCTCGTTGCATATTTGTTGGGGGGCGCGGCGGTTGCCGTGGGCCTGGGGCTTTACTACATCAACGAGACCAACATCCCCGATTGGCTGGGATGGATGTCGTTTGCGCTCGCTGCGGGCGACGTTCTCGCCATCATTCTCGCGTTGCTGGGCCATCGCTACGCGGCCGGCGTGATGGCCCAAGTGATGCCCATCGTTCCTGTGCTCATCGCCGCCTCCGCCTTTTCCGTTGACGCAGGGTTTGGCTCCTATCTCTTCATCGGTGCCCTAGGGGTCATGGTGACCATTCCCGAGGGCCACAACCGCGCCCGCATAGTGTGTGTGGTGCTGCTGGTCATTGGAATCGTCGTCATTCAGGCGTACTTCACCAGGGCGCACTCATGGGCACCGCTGCCCACCGATCAGACTGCGGCGCTCAACACCTTCAACCGCACCGTCATGACAGTCGCGCTGTTTGCGCTCGCGCTGGAACTGACGCGAGTCAATCGCGCGTCGCGCCGCCTCGTTGATCAGTCACTGCGCATTGCGGACCTCATCGCCACCACGGACCCGCTCACGGGCCTTCCCAACCGTCGCCCCGCATGGGAGCGGCTCGAGACGGGCGCTTTGGACGGCCGCACCACGACCATTGGCATAGCGGACATGGACCACTTCAAGGCGCTCAACGATGAGTGGGGCCACAACTGTGGCGACGACGCCCTGCGGCATGTGGCCGCGCTATTCGTGGACGCGGTGCGCGCGAACGACCTCGTGGCGCGATGGGGAGGGGAGGAGTTCATGGTGCTCGTGGACCTGCCGCCTCATGAAGCCGTGACGATCTTTGAGCGGCTTCGCCGCCGGGTCACCGAGAGCCCCGTGCCGTGCACCCAGGGTCCCCCGCATCACGTGAGCGTGTCGATAGGAATCGCACCCCTCAAGGACGCGGACCCCGTCGCCGCGATCGCGGCGGCGGATAGTGCGCTCTACCGAGCCAAACAGGGTGGGCGAGACAGGGTGGTCGCTTAGTCGCCCTTGGTCTCGGCAGCGTCTTCAGCCACTGCACTCTCTTCAACCACAGCGCTGTCTTCAACCACAGCGCTGTCTTCAACCACAGCGCTGTCTTCAACCACAGCGTCGGCGAGGCTTGGTGCCTTGCGTGGGCGTGCGGAAAGCAGCGCCGACAGCAGTAGCCAGCCACCCAGCACCAAGAGCGCAACGATCGCCACGTTGGTGAGGTCTACGGGGGTGCCGCTGAGGGCAACCATTGCGGTGACAGCGGCGCCGGACACGATGAGCCCCCACACCACTCCGGTGACGCGCTGGGCGGCGCTTAGACGGGGTTCGCGCATGTCAGTTCTCCTCGATGTAGATGTTGAATGAATCGACAGGGGCGGTGTCGCTAAGCTCCAACGTCACCACTGGCGCGTCGGGGTTGTTCAGGGTGACCACTGACCCCACCCCAGCAGTGAGGCCACACGTCACGTCGCGATCCAGCCACGTGATGCCGATGGGACGCTCGTAACCTGTTTCCGGTGGCGCCTTGATGACGAGGTTGGTTCCGCTTGGAATCACTACGCGCGTGGACGCGGTGGCGATGGTGACGCTCATCGGCCCTGTCAGTTCGGAGAGGCTCACATTTCCGTCAATCTGGGACGGGGTCACCTGGTCAACCAACTCGCATTGGCCGGCGATGACCACGGTCGTGTAATCGGTGAACAGGGCACTCGGATCGAACGCGGGCGGCGGGACTTCTTCGCTGTAGCTCGGCTCGGGTGCCGCGTCCCATTGGGGCCCAAATTCCTCGTGCACCCAGCCCCGCCACTCGCCGCCGGTGGCGTACTGCTCGCGAATGTCGGTGGCGAAGGCGATGCTGAGACCCACGGGAATCAGGGCGATGACGGACACGAATCCCAGGAAGCCCAGCTTGCGTCCACGTAGCGCCGTGATGATGAGGATGAGCCCAAGGCCAGCTACATAGATGGTCCCTGCGGCAATCGGCGCATACACCGCAAGCTGATCCGTGGAATGCAAGTACAGCACCGCAGCAGCGGTAATGGGGATCAACGCGAGCGCCATGAGATAGCCCATTGCGCCGGGTCCGCGCACGCGCGGGCTTCGCGGTGCTGGGGGCGCCGTATAGACGGGAGGCGCGTAAGTGGCCGACGCTGGGGCGGCCTGGGCGGCAAACGTCGCCGTCTCAATTGGCGCGTCCGCAGGCTGTGGTGCTGCAGCGCCCTCCTCACCTCCCGCTTGAGGTGACGCGGGCGCGGTGGGGAGGGAGCCGTCGGGCATACGAGCAAAGCCTTGGG
>CAYMRO010000202.1:2687-3691 GCA_964392875.1 uncultured Demequinaceae bacterium | reverse complement strand
CGCTGCTGCGCGGCGCGGATGTGGACGCCGACCTACAGTTCGTCAACTACCGCTAAATTCACGAGGGGGTCGCCTGCGCGCCGGGGCCGCGCTGGCGACGGTTGCCGAGTCAGGCGTCGGCATATCGCATCACGATGCGACCATCGATCTTGCCGTCGAGCATGCGGTCAAAGATGTCGTTGATGTCGTCGAGCCGCTCAACCTTGACAGTTGGGTGGATCTCGCCGCGTGCGTAGAAGTCGATGGCCTCGACCATGTCTTGGCGAGTACCGACTATCGAGCCGCGGATCGTGAGGCGGTTGAGCACCGTGGAGAAGATGTCGGCCGGGAAGTCCCCTGGGGGAAGCCCAACAAACACGACGGTGCCATGGCGTCGGCACATGCCAGTGGCTTGTGCGAACGCCTCGGGATGCACGGCGGTCACGAGCACTCCATGTGCTCCGCCGGTGCTTGTTTGAATCTCGGTCACGGGGTCCGTCGTTGCCGCGTTGACCGTGACCTCGGCGCCGTGGCGCTTGGCGAGCGCCAACTTTGCGTCGTCAATGTCGACTGCGGCCACGCGCATGCCCATCGCGCGCGCGTATTGCACTGCGATGTGGCCCAGCCCGCCGATTCCCGAGATCACAACCCATTGACCTGGCTTCACCTCGGTCTCTTTGAGGCCCTTGTAGACCGTGACTCCCGCGCAGAGGATGGGCGCGATCTCGTCAGGATCACAACCATCCGGAATCCGTGCGGCAAAACGCTCGTCAACGAGCATGTACTCGCCGAACGAACCGTCAACGCTGTAGCCGCCGTTTTGCTGGTTGAGGCATAGCGTCTCCCAGCCGGTGCGACAGTATTCGCAGGTGCCGCACGCGCTCCAGAGCCACGCATTGCCCACCTTGTCGCCTAGGGCAAGGGTGGTGACCCCTTCGCCGAGCGCAACTACTTCGCCGTAGCCCTCGTGTCCGGGAATCAGATTGGCCTTGGGCGGAACGGGCCAATCGCCTCGCGCCGCGTGA
>CAYMRO010000202.1:0-2677 GCA_964392875.1 uncultured Demequinaceae bacterium | reverse complement strand
GTGGCACACTCCGCTCGTGATGACGCGGACGAGTGCCTGGCCGTGACCGGGTATGGGGATCGGTACCTCGGTGACGAGGAGGGGCTTATCTGCGGCAACTACTACGGCCGCTCGCATGAGTCCCTCGGGAACAATGCCTTGATCAACGCGCTCTTGCGCGTCTGTCAGGCCGTTCATGGGTTATCACTCCCTTTCAAGGACGGACGTTCGCCGTCCGTACTTTTGAGCGTACGCGCGTTGTTCTCCGCGCGCTGGGCGCCGAACATTTTCCTCGCGACATCTTGCGGCCCTCGGGAAATTACCCCGGCGCGCCTAAACTCGCCACATGAGCGCCGAATCAGCCCCCGTCAGCGACCAAACGCCACGTGCTGGCTCATCGCAGTTGGAAGTTGATTCCCAAGCCATCTACTTAGCCATGATCAGTGGCGGAATTGGCGCCATCGTCGGCCTCATTTTCACGCGGCTGAATCCCAACCCCACACTGTCAGGACCCAACTCGTACGGCCTGTTTGCGGCGTGCGCGGCGGCAGTAGTCGCGGCGCTCGTTGCCGCCATTGGCTACTGGCGCTCGCGCAATCGCGTGGGTCAAGAGTGGCGTCAAGAGCTTGCCAGGTGGACGTTTGCCGTGAACACGATCTCGGTGGTGATTGTGCACACCGCGCTCGCATTCCTGGGCGCCTATGTGCTGTTCTTTGTGCTGTCGGTTGCCCTGGGGGGATTCAGCGTCCTGACCTTCTTTGGCACGCTAATGATGGCTCTCACCCTCGGAATTACGACGTACCTGGTATTCCCTTCTGTAGCGCGAATGAACACGCAGCGCACGTCATCGCTGCTCATGGCGTTCGTGGTGCTTGGCACCCTGACCTCCGCCGTGACCACGTCCGATCCTCTGTGGTGGAAGGAGCACTTCAGCCAACTCGGCACGTACAACGATGTGTCGAGTTGGATCTTCAATGGCACCCTCATCGCGGGCGGGCTGCTGGTGACGACGTTCGCCGTCTACATTTCGCATGACATGCATGCCCTTGTCAGCGAGGGTCGCCTCTCCGACAGCTCGTCGCCGCGCACCGTTTCAGGTCTGTTTGTGATCATGGGCCTCATGCTCGTGGGCGTTGGCCTTTTCCCGGTAGACGTGAGTTTCTGGATCCACACGTTGAGCGCGTCGGGCATGGCGGTTGTGTACCTGATGCTTTTGATTGGGGGCCGACGCTACCTCAGCGGAATGCCGCGTACGTACTTTGTGGCGAGCTGGCTTTTTCTGGCCGCAATTCTGGGCGCGCTCGTGCTGTACCTCGTCAAATACTTTTCGCTCACGGCCTTTGAGGTGGTTGTATTTGCGTTGATCTTTGGCTGGATCGCAGTCTTCATCCGCTTCCTTGGTGCTGCGGGACAGCGCGATTAGACCAAACGTCTCGCGCCTTGCTGACCCGCGCGCTTTCAGTTGGCAGGCGTGGCCGTTGGCGCGGTGCTAGGTGAGGGCGACGGGCTTTCGGATGGATTCTTGGCGGTCTCGAGTGCGGCTTGCCACGCCGCCAGCGTCGCGGCGTCGATGACGCCGGTTTCCTCCACCCCGAGTGCCTTCTGGAACTCCTTGACGGCGTCCGTCAGTTCGTCGCTCCACACCCCGTCCACGGACCCGTCCCAGAACCCGAGCAATGCGAGCGTCTGCTGCACGGCAGCGGTGGTCGCGAGCTCCTGCTTCGCCTCGTCGTGACCCTTCGCAACCAAGTCGGCCTGGAGCGCAAGGATGGTGGACTGATCAACGGCGCCGGTGACCGGGAGGTCGCTCGCCTCCTGCAAGTCGGAGACTGCTTGGGTGGTCTTGGGCCCGTAGATGCCGTCGACGTCTCCCTTGTAGTAGCCCGCGTCCTTGAGGTCCTGCTGTAACGCGATTGTGAATGCCGACAGAACCTGATCCGCCTGGGCAAGTTGCTCGTCAGTGGCACAACCGGTGTCGACAAGCAGATGCAGCCACGCAAGTTCGAGGCCTACCGCTGCGCTGTGGAATTGCTCGGCAGCCTCACGGAGCGGCGTTTGGGCGGTTATCCCTGCTTGTGTAGTGGCGAAGTCCTTTTCCGCCTGCTTGACGCGATCAACCGATGCGACCGGCGCAAGCGGCTCCAGCGTCGGGTCTGGACTTGCCACGGGACTCGGGGTACCGGAGATGCCCGCCTGAATGCGAACTAAAGTGGTCTGCGCATCGGCGAGCTCCTGCTGAGCAGTGAGCACCTGCTCCTGTGCCTTGAGCGCGTCCTGTGCGCCGTCGTATGCCTTGTCCTTGGGTTGGGCAAGGTCGGAGCCCGCCTCCTGCACGTCGCCAACGGTGGGATCTGTCGCGTGGAGAACGTCGCCGTAGCGGTCGAGCGCGACGACGTAGTCCTTCGCGTTGTCGCAGAAGGCGGCGGAAGCTGCCGAGAACGCCGTTTCAGCGTCGGTCACGGCCTGTTGCTTGACCATCACCTGGGCCTGCGCTTGATCCGCAGTCGTGATGTCGCTAGCGCATCCGCCTAGGATCACCGCAGCAAGCGCGGCGGACGCGATCGCGGCTGTACGAAAAGTGTGCGTCGTCATAGTGCCGATCTTCACAGGTCAGGCGCCAGACGTCCGGCATTTACTCAACGATTGCCGCGCGCCATTTCTTCGAGCCGCGCTATGCGATCCCCCATGGGCGGGTGGG
>CAYMRO010000201.1:0-3696 GCA_964392875.1 uncultured Demequinaceae bacterium | reverse complement strand
GTACTGGATGTCCATGAGCTCCTTGCGGATCTGCAGCGTCACCGGCCCGGGCTCGCCGTTGCCAACAGTCAGCTCAAACTCATCGGACCCAAACCGCCCAATCGGCGTGACCACGGCTGCGGTCCCGCACGCGAACACCTCGGAGATGGTCCCGGCCTCGAGCCCCGCGCGCACCTCAATCAGAGGCAGGTCTCGTTCCACCACCTTGACGTCGCGCTCGCCAAGCAAGGCGATGATCGCCGAGCGCGTGATGCCCTCGAGGATGTTGCCGTTGATCACCGGAGTGACCACCGTGCCGTCCGCCATGACCGCGAACACGTTCATGCCGCCCAGCTCTTCCAGCAAGGTGCCGTGACGAGCATCGAGGTAGAGCACCTGCTCGTACCCCTTCGCGTATGCGGCCATCTGCGGCATGAGCGAGGCCGCGTAGTTGCCGCCGCACTTGGCGTCACCCGTGCCGCCGGGGCCGGAGCGGTGATAGTCCTTTTCAATCCAGATCGAGACTGGCTTCACTCCGGAAGCAAAATAGGGCCCCACGGGCGAGGCGATCACCAAGAACTCCACATGACGAGCCGGCCGTACACCCAGGAACGCCTCGTGCGCATACATGAACGGCCGCAGGTATAGCGAGGACTCCTCCACGCCCGGAACCCACGCGGCGTCCGAGCGCACCAGTGCGTCGATGGCGCCAATGAAGTCCTCGGCGGGAAGCTCCGGCAGCGCCAGTCGCCACGCGGACCGCGCTAGGCGAGCCGCGTTCGCCTCGGCGCGGAAGGTCCACACGGAGCCGTCAGCCCAGCGGAACGCCTTGAGCCCCTCGAAAACCTCTTGGCCGTAGTGCAGCACCGCGGCCGCGGGGTCCAGCGAGAGCGGTCCGTACGCTTCAACGCGGCGGTTGTGCCAACCCTCATCAGCCGTCCACGTGACGCGTGCCATGTGGTCAGTGAATTGCACGCCAAACCTGAGGTCGGCAAGCGCCGCCTCACGCTCCGCATCGCTGTGAGGCGAGACGTTGTTCACTACCTGGAAGGCCTCGACGTTCGATGTCAGTGCGGCTGCTGTACTCATGAGACCTTCCCTTCGTAGTGAACTCTATCTATCCCCATGTCCTCACAGGGCGCGAGTGGGGCAGCGCTATCCCCGGATCCTTGCTGCGAGCGCATCGCCTACCTCGGACGTGGAACGGGACGTGCCTGGAACCTTCTCGGCAGCATCGGCAGCCACAGCGCCCTCAACGCGCGAAGCCAGCTCTCCGTAGCCCAGGAAGTCCAGCATCATCGCCACGGACAAGACGGTGGCAGACGGATCCGCAATCCCCTTACCCGCGATGTCCGGCGCCGAGCCGTGCACCGGCTCGAACATCGACGGCCCCGTCTTGTCCGGGTTCACATTGCCGGATGCCGCGAGACCAATGCCGCCGGAAATCGCCGCCGCCTGGTCCGTCAGGATGTCGCCAAAGAGGTTGTCCGTGACGATGACATCGAACCGCCCAGGGTCCGTTGTCATGACGATTGTGGCCGCATCGATGTGCAGATAGTCCCAGGTAACCGTGGGGAACTCGGGCGCCACGGCCTCCACCGTGCGGCGCCATAAGTGACCCGCGTGCACCAACACGTTGTGCTTGTGCACCAGTGTCAGCTGCTTGCGCTCGCGCCCCGCGGCAACAGCAAATGCGTACCGCACCACTCGCTCAACGCCGTGCCGCGTGTTGATGGACACCTCGGTGGCGATCTCGTGCGGCGTGTCCACGCGCAGCGCCCCGCCGTTGCCCACGTACGGACCCTCGGTGCCTTCGCGGACCACCACAAAATCCACCTCGGTGACGTCGCGCAGCGGCGACACCTCTCCCGGATATAGGCGCGAAGGACGCAGGTTGACGTACTGGTCCAGCGCAAAACGCAAGGGCAGCAGCACTCCCCTTTCCAATACGCCCGACGGCACGGTTGGGTCCCCAATAGCGCCCAGCAAAATGACGTCATGGCTGGCAATAGCCGCCAAATCCTCAGACGTAAGGGTGTCGCCTGTCTCGTGCCAGCGTCGGGCACCCAAATCAAACTCTGTGGTCTCAAAGGTGACGTCAGTGCCCTGGGTGGCGGCGGCCAGGCACTTGAGCCCCTCCGCAACCACCTCCGGGCCAATGCCGTCTCCTGCGATGACCGCGAGGCGGTAGTTGGTCACAGTGCTGTCTCCCACTACCGCGCGGTCTGACCGTCGACGTAGTCGGAGTCCACTGCGGTGGTCCACGCGAAGAGCTTGCGCAGGTCGCGACCGGTGGCCTCGATGGGGTGCGTCTCGCCCTTCTTGCGCAGCTCCTGGAACTCCTCGGCGCCGCCGTCCTGGTCGTCGATGAAGCGCTTTGCGAAGACGCCCGTCTGGATGTCGGTGAGCACGGACTTCATGTGCTCCTTGACGTCGGGCGTGATGACGCGTGGGCCGCTCACGTAGTCGCCGTATTCGGCGGTGTCAGAGACGGACCAGCGCTGCTTGGTGATGCCGCCCTCGTGGATGAGGTCCACGATGAGCTTGAGCTCGTGGAGCACCTCAAAGTAGGCGATCTCCGGCTGGTAGCCGGCCTCGGTGAGGGTCTCAAAGCCGTACTGGATGAGTTGCGAGACGCCGCCGCAGAGCACGGCCTGCTCGCCAAAGAGGTCCGTCTCAGTCTCTTCGGTGAAGGTGGTCTTGATGACGCCGGCGCGCGTGCCGCCAATGGCCTTGGCGTAAGCCTTGGCAACGTCCCACGCCTGGCCCGATGCATCCTGCTCCACCGCGATGATGTCCGGAATTCCGCGGCCCGCAACGAACTCGCGGCGCACCGTGTGGCCCGGAGCCTTGGGGGCGATGAGGATGACGTCAACGTCCTTGGGGGGCGTGATGTAGTTGAAGCGGATGTTGAAGCCGTGAGCAAACGCAAGCGTCTTGCCGGCAGTGAGGTGCGGCTCAATCGAGTCGGCGTAAACCAAGCGCTGGAACTGGTCCGGCGCCAGGATCATGACGATGTCTGCCCACTTGGTGGCCTCGTCGATGGGGAGCACCTCAAGGCCATCTGCCTGCGCCTTTGCAGCAGAACGCGAGCCATCGCGCAGCGCAACGCGCACGTCAACGCCGGAGTCGCGCAGGTTCTGTGCGTGGGCGTGACCCTGCGAGCCGTAGCCAACAATCGCGACCTTCTTCGCCTGAATGATGGCGAGGTCGGCGTCGTCGTCGTAGAACATTTCAGCCATGAGTGGGTTTTCTCTTTCTTAGGAGGTTCGGGAGTGGAGACGGATGTTAGGCACTCGCGCGGTCAAGCGCGCGCTCGGTGATGGAACGGCCGCCGCGGCCAATGGCCACAGTGCCAGACTGAACTATTTCACGCACATCGTGCACGGAAAGCGCGGATAGCAGCGCCTCAAGCTTCTCCGGCGTGCCGATGGCCTCGATGACGAGCGAGTCCGTGGACACGTCAACCACGTGGGCGCGGAACAGTTCCACCACTTGCAGCACATCGGTGCGCTGGCGAGCGTCCGCGCGCACCTTCACAAGCAACAGCTCGCGCTGCACGGAGCGGTCACGGTCAAGCTCCACGATCTTGAGCACGTGGACAAGCTTGTTGAGCTGCTTGGTGACCTGCTCAAGCGGGAGGTCCTCCACATCCACCACTACGGTGACGCGGCTGATCTCCGGGTGCTCCGTCTGCCCAACGGCGAGCGAGCGGAT
>CAYMRO010000200.1:1626-3794 GCA_964392875.1 uncultured Demequinaceae bacterium | reverse complement strand
TCGTGCGTCACAAGCACCACCGCGCCTTCGTAGGTGCGCAAAGCGCGCAGGATTTCCGCACGCGAGGCGGGGTCGAGGTTGTTGGTTGGCTCGTCCAGCAACAAGACGTTCGCCTGGCTCACCACGAGGGTCGCGAGCGCCAGCCGGGTCTTCTCGCCCCCGGAGAGCACCCTGGCAGGCTTGTACGCGTCGTCACCGGCGAAGGGGAACGATCCCAGCACGTTGCGCCCCTCGGTGTCGCCAAGATCGGGTGCGGCATGGCGCAGGTTCTCGAGCACCGTGGCGTCGAGGTCAAGGGTGTCGTGCTCCTGCGCGTAGTAGCCCAGCTTGAGGCCATGGCCCGGCTCGATCCCGCCCGTGTCGGGGTCCTCGACTCCGCCAAGGATGCGCAGCAGCGGGGTCTTTCCCGCACCGTTGAGCCCCAGCACCACCACGCGTGAACCCTTGTCGATGGCCAGATCGACGTCTGTGAACACCTCAAGCGACCCGTATGACTTGGAGAGTTCACTCGCACGCAATGGCGTCTTGCCGCACGCCGCTGGCGTGGGAAAGCGCAAGTGCGCCACCTTGTCCTTAGCCCGCTCGCCCTCGAGCCCAGCGAGGAGCTTGTCCGCGCGCTTGGCCATGTTCTGCGCGGCAACGGCTTTGCTCGCCTTGGCACGCATCTTGTTGGCCTGATCCAAGAGCGCCGAGGCCTTCTTCTCCGCGTTGTCGCGCTCGCGGCGGCGCCGCCGCTCGTCCGTCTCGCGCTGGCGCAGATAAAGGTCCCAACCCATCGCGTACTGATCGATCTCGCCCCGGTTGGCGTCAAGGTGGAACACCTTGGTGACCACGGCGCGCACCAGCCCAACGTCGTGGGAGATCACGATGAGGCCACCGGAGTAGGACGCCAGGAATTGGCGCAGCCACACGATCGAGTCCGCATCGAGGTGGTTGGTTGGCTCATCGAGGAGAAGCGTCTCGGCATCGGAGAACAGAATGCGTGCCAGTTCCACTCGCCTGCGCTGACCGCCGGAGAGCGTACCGATCTCTTGGCGCAACACGCGATCGTCGAGTCCAAGGTTCGCCGCGATGCGCGAGGCGTCGGCCTCCGCTGCGTAACCGCCCGCTGCGCGGAAACGCTCTTCGAGCTTGGGGTAACGGTCCATGGCCTTGTCGCGCACGGCCTCGTCTTCGCTCGCCATCGCGTGCTCCGCCTCACGCATCTTCGCAGCCACATCGCCAAGGTCGCGCGCGTCAAGAATGCGGCTCATCGCAAGCTGGTGGAGGTCACCGGTACGCGGATCTTGCGGCAAGTAGCCAACGGTGCCCTTGCGCGAGACTGTGCCCGAGGTGGGCTGGGTCTCCCCCGCCAGCACCTTGGTCAGCGTGGTCTTGCCTGCGCCATTGCGGCCAACGAGACCCACTCGGTCGCCGGCGCCAATCTTGAAGCTCGCGGGGCTAAGCAGCACGCGTGCGCCAATCCGCAGCTCCACGCTATTAGCCGTAATCACCCTGTTCTCCTTGCCGCGCAGCGCGCGTTTTTGTAGACGTTCAACAACGTTTTGACCGTCTGGGGGCGCTTGAGGCCTCGATCTTTGTGCGGACGGTAAAGTTTCGCCATCCATTATCCCAGGAGGATTCGTGAACTTTCGCCGCCATCTGAACGGTCCCAACATCGCGCTCGTGACGGTCTTCGCGGGCTTCATCGCCGCGTCAACACTGTGGGGCGGCGTGGAGTTGGCGGCGGGCGTGCCCATCACGCTGCAGACATTTGCGGTGATGCTGGCGGGCGCCGTCCTGGGGCCGTGGCGAGGCGCCGCGGCGGTCATCCTCTACCTCGTGCTCGGCACCGCGGGCGTGCCGATCTTCGCCGGCCACACCACGGGCGCAATCGCGTGGCCCAGCCCCACCGCCGGCTTCCTCATCGGCTTCATACCGGCCGCGTTCGTCACCGGCTGGATTGTGCGCGGCCTGCGGCGCCGCAACATGCTCACGTACTCCGGCGCCTTTGGCGCAGCCGTCATGGGCGGCATCGTGGTCCTGTACCCCATCGGTTGGGGCTATTTGTCGTGGAAGCTGGGCCTCGACTTCCAGTCCACCGTGCTGGCCGCCGTGCCGTTCGTGATCGGCGACATCATCAAGTGCGTCTTTGTGGCCCTCGTTGCCACCGCAGTGCACCGCGCCTA
>CAYMRO010000200.1:0-1526 GCA_964392875.1 uncultured Demequinaceae bacterium | reverse complement strand
ACCACAGCGTCGGGCAAAGGGGCTGCTGGGGAGCCTGAGGAAAGTGCCACCCTCACAACCGCATAACCTTTATCCATGATCGAGTTCAAGGACGCGGCTGTTGTCGCGCCCGATTCCGGGGTGCCGATCCTCGACGCAACCACCCTCACGCTCGAAGAGGACCGGATCAGCGTCATTGGCGCAAACGGCTCCGGCAAGTCCACACTCGCACGGCTGATCAACGGGCTCGTGCTGCCTGTGAGCGGCACGGTGTCCGTTGACGGACTCGATACCGCCAAGCACGGGGCGCGCGTGCGCCGCAAGGTGGGGTACCTCTTCACGGACCCTTCCTCGCAGCTCATCATGCCCACGGCCATCGAGGACGTGACGCTGTCACTGCGGCGCATCATCGACGACCGGCGCGAACGCGACGCAGCCGCCATGGCCGCGCTCGAGGAGATCGGCCTCGGCGACAAGGCCGATGTATCGGTGAATGCCCTCAGTGGCGGCCAGCGTCAGTTGCTTGCACTCGCTGGAGTGCTCGCCGTGACGCCGTCGATCATCGTTGCCGACGAGCCCACCACGCTCCTCGACATGCGGTGGCGTGCGCACGTGGGGACACTTTTGCGTGCCCTTCCCGTGCAGCTCATCGAGGTGACGCACGATCTCGACTCCGCCTCGCGCGCGGACCGGACGCTGCTCGTTGACCGCGGCGCGGTGGTATTCGATGGCGATCCTCGTGAGGCGATCGCGATGTACCGGGATCTCATGTTCGGCCGGGTCAAGGACACCGAGGAATGATCTCCCTGCTGGGGATCTATCGCCCGCGCAATACGCCGCTGCACAGGTCGTCGGTGGGATTCAAGCTCACGCTGCTGCTACTGACAACCGTTGTGGTCATCGTGGTGGACGATCCCGTGACCGCATGTGGGATCGCCGGCGCGTGCTTGCTCTTGTTGCTCAGCACGATTCCCCCCGCCAAGGCCACCCTGCGCGGACTGGCGTTCATCACACTCATGGCGGGGCTCACCGTGGTGTTTCAAGTGTGGCGCGGCGAGTACGCGAGGGCCGTAGACACGGCGGCGGACATCATCGCCATCTCCGCCCTCGCGCTGGCGATCACGTGCTCCACTCCCATGGACGGCGTGCTGGACGCGATTTCAACGCTCGCGCGCCCTATCCGGCGCATTCTGCCGCCGGAGACCATTGGCCTGATGTTCGCAATGACGTTGCGCGCCATCCCTGAGGCGGCGCGGCTCTTCGTGGAGTCCCGCACCGCCGCAAAGGCGCGCGGGCTGGAACGGAGCCCGCGCGCGGTGCTGATCCCCGCCGCCACGCGCTCGGTGGGGTTTGCGCTGCAACTGGGGCAGGCGCTCCACGCGCGCGGCATCGCGGAGGAAGCGCCACCGGAGACGCGGGCCCAGAAAAAGGCCAGGAAGCAGGCTGCGGCTCCCCCCATCGAGGCTCCTCCCGTGACGTCTCAAATCCCCACCGGCACTCGCCGTTCACACCGCAAACGCCACGAGGGCGACCCCGCGGGTTAGCCT
>CAYMRO010000199.1:0-3821 GCA_964392875.1 uncultured Demequinaceae bacterium | reverse complement strand
GCGTCGAGGTAGCGCGTGAGGTCGCTCGCAGCATCGGCGGCACCAAACCGCAGCTCGGAAATGCGCTCCGCGATTGCGGCAAGCGCGGGCTCGTGACGGCCTGCACCCGTGAGCGACCGTGCTGCGGAGTCCAGCACCGTCACCGCGCTCACGTCGTCATCGCCATCAAGAATCTGCTTTGCGGCACCGGCGGCCGCACGCACCTCCGCAGAGTTCTCAAGCACGGCGATTCGCGCGGACAGTTCGTCGTCCTCCCCCGTGTGGGGGTCAACCGCGTCGATGGCCTCAAGGTCCGCGCGCAAAGCCTCCACTGCCGCCCGCTGCGTTGCGGCGCCCATCTCCATCTCGGCGAGCGCGGCGCGAGCATCGGCCCAAGCGGTCCACGCGGCGTGATAGTCCGTGAGCACCTCGGCGTGAGCGGACCCGGAATCCCCACCGGCGGCAAAGGCGTCCAGCGTGGCTCGCTGCTTTGCCGCGGTGCGTAGTCGCACTTGATCGGATTGGCCGTGCACCGTGACTGCGTGCTCCGTGATCTCGGCGAGCAGCGACTGCGGCACCGTGCGGCCGCCCAGCGTTGCCCGCGAGCGGGTGGTTGCGCCGAGCGTACGCAGCACCACGATGGTGCCGTCCTCATCCACCGCAGCCCCGGCGTCTTCCGCCAACCCGGACGCAGCGTCGGGCAAATCCAAGACCGCTTCCGCGATTGCCTCTGCCGCGCCCGCGCGTACTGCACCGGCGTCCGCCTTGGCGCCAAGAATCAAACCCAGCCCCGTGAGCACCATGGTCTTTCCTGCGCCGGTCTCACCGGTGACGCACGTGAGCCCTGGGCCTAGCGTCACGCGCGCAGCGTCAATGACGCCCAGGTTTTCTATGGAGAGTTCGTGAAGCATGCTCAGCCGTCCTGAGCGGGGCCGCGCCAGCCGTTCGTGGGCAGTGAGAACTTGCGCACGAGCCGTTCGGTGAAGGGAGCGTCGGACATGCGTGCCAACTTGACTTGATGTTCGCCGCGGCGCACCTCGATGCGACCGCCACGCTCAACGTCGATGCTGCGCGAGCCGTCAAGGACCACAAGCGCCTCAGACTCGGACCGTTCCAAGACCTCGAGCGCAAACCACGAGCGCGGTCCAACCACGAGCGGCCGCGCAAACAGTGCGTGAGCGGCGAGCGGCACAAAGAGCAGCGCATCGACATCGGGCCACAGGATGGGCCCGCCCGCGCTGAAGGCGTGCGCCGTGGAGCCGGTAGCCGTAGAGATCACAACGCCGTCGCAACCAAAAGTAGAGACGGGTTTGCCGTCCACCTCCACCGCGAGCTCCACGGTGCGGAGCAGATTTGACCTCTCCACCGTGGCTTCGTTGAGCGCCCAGCCACTCTCCGTGCTGCCATCCGGCTGCTTGACGACCACTTCAAGGGTGTTGCGCTCCTCCACCGTGTAGTCGCCCGCAACCAGCCGCTGCACCGCGTGGCGAACGTCTTCCCGCTCCGCCTCCGCGAGGAAGCCAACATGGCCAAGATTGACGCCGAGCAACGGAATATCCGTGCCGCGAGTCAGCGCGGCCGCGTAGAGGATGGTCCCGTCCCCGCCCAGTACCACGGCAGCCTCGACGGGCGTGTCTGATCCGGGGTCGAACGTCTTGCACACCTCGATGCCCTCGTCCTCGAGCTCGCGCGTCACAAGGTCGCCAGCATGCGCGGCGTCTGCGCGGTGCGGGTTTACCACCACCAGCATTCTGCGGCTCACAGCCGTCCCTTCGTCACGCTCTCGATTGCGGCCGTCAGCGCCGCGCCGCGCAGCAATGGTCGCTCCGCGTCATCTCCGCCCCTAGCCTGCCACGCCAGCGACGCCCAGATGAAGAATTCCACATTCCCCGTGAGTCCCGGCAATGGCGACCGCTCAACGCTGTGCATAGCGGCGCCCTCCCTAACGAGCGCTTCCGCAACGTTGGCAACGGCCCACGCGTGATCATCGGGCCGCGTGACCACCCCGGCGGCGCCAAGGCGTTCCCTGCCCACTTCGAATTGCGGCTTCACCATGAGCACAAGATTGCCCGACGCCATGGTTGCGGCGAGCGGTGCCGTCACCAAGGTAAGGGAAATGAACGAGAGGTCCGCCACGATGAGGTCCAACGCTCCCTCGACGTTCGCCGCAGTGAGGTGCGCCACCGTGAGGTCGCGGATGTTGAGGCCCTCAATTGCCGTGACGCGAGGGTCGCTCGCGATGACTGGCGAGAGCTGTCCATGGCCCACATCGATGGCCGTGACATGGTGCGCGCCGCGTTCGAGCAGCACTTGCGTGAATCCGCCGGTCGACGCACCGGCGTCGAGTGCGTTGGCGCCGGCAACGCTGAGGCCGTAGGGCGCGCAAGCGTCGAGTGCGCCTATGAGCTTGTGGGCAGCACGGGACACGTACCCGTCGTCCGTGGCGGCGATGTCCGCTTCCTCGGAAACACTTGCCGCGGGACGCGTAGCCACCGCACCGTCAACAGTGACAGCACCGGCCGCAATGAGGGAGTGCGCGTGAGTGCGTGATCGAGCGAGCCCGCGCGCTACCAGCGCGCGGTCAAGACGCATCTAGTGAACGCGCCGTTATGAGTCGTCGCGCAGGCGAGTGCTCAGGGCGTCCTGCACCTTGTCAAAGAATTCCGCCTGCTCCTCGAGGTCATCGGGGAGTTCTGTGACAGCCGAAAGGGCGGTCTTCACCTCGGGCGGATACTCGACGTCGGCAATCGACTCCCGCGTTTCCTGGATTTCGCTCATGTCAGGAGGCTACCCCCAAGTATGGAAGGGTCTCAAGTGCTAACTTCTCACCGTCGTCCAGCGCGGCCCACGCGGCGCAGCACGCGGCGCGGATGCGATCAATTTCACTGCCGCCGTCAACCAGCAACCGGCCCTCAAAGACGTGTGCGCGTGCGTCGCCAACGTGCCACCATTCGCCGTCTTGGCGGGGCTCCGGATGTTCCTCCTCGAGCGTGCGAAGATCCGCGCCGATGTAGGACGGGCGATTCTCCGGGGGCGCGGTCAGCGCCTCGCGCACATCGCTTACTCCCGTCAACACCAAGAGGCCGGGGATGCCCGCCGCCCTCGCGCCCTTGATGTCTGTATCGAGGCGGTCACCTATCGCGAGGGGACTCTCGGCGTGCGCGCGCTTTGCCGCGAGCAAGAACATGCCCGGCTCGGGCTTGCCCGCTGCCGGGGGTGTGACGCCGGTGGCGGTCACCACTGCAGAGATAAGCGAGCCGTTGCCGGGAGCCATCCCGCGTTCCGTAGGCAGGGTGAGGTCCAGGTTGGTGGCAAAGTATTTGGCCCCCGCGTTGATCGCGTAAGTCGCCTCGGCGAGCTGCGCCCAGCCCAGGTTGGGAGCAAAACCTTGGATCACAGCGTCGGGCTCGTCGCCAGCACCTTCCACGAGTTCAAAACCCACGTCCGCTACAGCCGTACGCAGACCCGCACCGCCCACTACCAGCACCTTTGCGCCCGCGCCGAGGTGCTTCACGAGCATCGCCGCGCCCGCCTGTGCGGCAGTGAGGATCTCATCCTCGCGCGCGGGAATGCCTAGTTGCGTCAGGTGCGACGCGACCTCGCCTGGCTCGCGAGACGCGTTATTCGTTACGAACACCAAGCGCAATCCCTGCGCTCTGGCTGCCTCCAACGCGGCCGGTGCCGTGGGTATGGCGGACGGCCCCGCGTAGGCGACGCCGTCCAAGTCAACGAGCGCAACGTCGTGGGCGGTCCACAGCGGCCCGTGCGAACCGATAAGGGTCATGCACTTGCCCCCGGCTCCGCGGGTGTCACCGATGGTGCATCCGCCACCACGTCAGTCT
>CAYMRO010000198.1:0-3834 GCA_964392875.1 uncultured Demequinaceae bacterium | reverse complement strand
GTTGTCCTCGATGCTGCTTTGCGCGTTAGCGAGGAACCCAGGCACCGCGCGCTGCAGCGGCTCAACCACGTTGGTGGCGATCACCACGGCGGTGAGCATGAGAATCACGCCGGACGTGATGCGGATGGCGCTGAGGTTGGTACGCACGGCCTTGATGCGCGCGCCCATCGCCTGGCCCGCCACCCCAAAGGCCAGCAGCGGAATCGCGATCCCAACGGAGAAGCTCAAGGTCAGCACCACGAGGCCCCAGCTCACGCCGTTGGTGGCGGCGAGCACCGTGATGGACGCCAGGATCGGCCCCGCGCACGGCACAAACACCAGCCCCAGCGCGAGCCCCATGATGAACCCGTTGCCATCACGGTTGAGCTTGGGAAGGCGCGTGTTCACGAACGGCCGCTCCAGCAGATGCCCCACGGCAGGCACAGCGAGCCCCAACCCAACCACCAGCAAAGTGATGATGCCTGCCCAACGCAAGAAATCGTCGGGCAAATGAAGCGCCGACAGCAACACGCCGCCTATCAGGGTGAACACCGCAAAACTGGTCACGAGCCCGCCCACCACCACAAAGGGGCGGCGGCGGTTGGTGGCGCCGTCTTGGATGGACGTGGTGAGGATCGCGGGCAGCACGGGGAGCACGCAGGGGCTGATGGCGGTGATGGCGCCGGAGATGACGCCAACCACGATGAGGGTGATCATGTGGCTAGTTCGTTGCGGAGGGCCAAGCGGATGGGGTCCACGATTTCAGACTTTACGCGTACCTCTTGTACCGGCCGCGCATGGTCCACACCAGTACCGCGGCCGCGGCAGTCAGCACGAGTGACGCCACGGGGAGCCACGCGGCGCCCGCGACGGCGATGAGTGCCGCCCCAACGATGGAGCCGGTGGCGTTGCCGCCCGAGAACACTGTGGCGTAGGTGCCGTTGGCGGTGTCCGTGGAGCCGGGCGCGTGGCGGATGGCCCAGTTGACCATGGAGGCCAACAGGATGGACCACGCGGAGCCCTGCACCACCACGCAGATCACAAAGATGGGCTGCACCGAGCCCAGCACCGCCATGGTGCCCCACACCGCCGTCAGCAACGCGAGCCCAATCGCCACTGAGCGCACGGGGTAGCGGTCCAGGAAGCGGCCAACGAAGAACATCGACACCACGCCTGACACCCCGCCGATGAACAGCAGCGTGGGCACCGCGCCGGGCGAGAACCCCGCCACGTCCGTGGCGAAGGGCGTAATGAAGGTCCACATCACGGCGATGGAGCCAACCGTGAGGCCGCACACCACCAGGATGCGGGCAAAGATGGGCCACGAGGGGACGAGCCCGCGGGCGGCGGTGCCCTGCTCGGCGCGGAAGCTGGGCATGACCGTGAAGATGGTGATCGCCAGCGTTGCGGCCAGGGCGGTGAGCACCCAATAGGGGGCGCGCCAGCCAGTGTGCTGTGCCAGCAGTGTCACGAGCGGCAAGCCAATAATTCCGGCGCCCGACGCTCCCAATAGCAGGCGCGACACCGACTTTCCGCGGTTAGCACTTGAGAACATTCCGGCAACAGTCGGGGTGACGATGGCCCAGAAGGCGGCTCCGGCGAGGGCCGTCATTCCGCGGCCCGCGAGCAGCCACGCAAAGTTGTGGGCGGTGGCGAAGAGGGCGGTGCCCACGGCGAGGCCCGCGGCGGTGGCGGCGAGTACGTTGCGCCGCGGCAGGCGGCGCAACATCAGCGCAAAGGGGATGGACGCGAGCATGTTGACGAGCCCAAAGATGGTGGTCAGTAGTCCAATCGCGGCCGTGGAGCGGTTCATGTCCTTGGCCACGATGGAGATCACGCCAACCACCGAGGATTCGTTGGTGGAGAAGATGAAGGCAGTCAGCGCGAGCACCACGAGCGACCACACGGCGCGGCGGTGGGGAAGGGGCGGGGGCTGGTCGGGCCCGATCGTTGCGCTCGAGTAGACCGCAACCTCGGTGAGGCCGGGCGTGGCGGCAACGAAGGCTTCGGGCGCGCCGGGGTCGCCGGGTGCGCCGGGGTCGTTGGGTGCGCCGGTGTCGCCGGAGTCCGCGGCAGGCGAGTCTTTGCTGGTGGGCACGGGTGGCCAATCGAGAACGGCGGGGACGCGGCGGCACTTCCGCCGTGACCATGATACTGCGGAACCTACCAAGCGGTAAGAGAGTTAGGCTGGGTCGCGGGGGCGGCGGTCAACGGCGACGGCCGCCCTTTTTTCTCACACCTTCCTCGTGTCCAGGAGGCACCATGTTCACCGGCATCAATTCCGAGATCTGCGCAACGGCATGGGCAATGGTGGAGCCGGCGATCATCCGCTCGGCGGAGCTGGAAGTGACGAACCAAGTGAGCGGCAACCTGGTGGTGTTGGACCCCACCGCTGACGAGTTCTCCGTGCTCTTTACGGCGCACGCGGGCGAGCCAGACGAGCGAACTCTCACATTCGCAACCAACAAGGCGCGCGTCGTTTTCCGCACGCGCCGCGATACCTCCACGCTGCGCAACGCTGTGCCGCATCTTTACGCGCCAGGCGACATCAGTTTCCCGGGTGGCATCATCCGTGAGGGGCTCATCGTGGCGTACTCGGGCGTGCAGGGCGAGTATGACGAGATGATCTCCGAGTGGTTCGCCTCCGCAGTGCGCGGCCTGTGCCGGTTTGCGTTCAACGGGCCGCAAGGCGGCGACGCGCAACCCACGCCGTACTTGGGCCGCGAGGCCTGAGATCGCGCCCGCCGAGGTAGCGTCAACCCATGACAAAGGTGACGGCGGCAACTGAAGCCCTGGAAGCGTCGGGCATTGATTTTGTGCTGACGGAACACGGGCAGGTGAGCTCGTTGGAGGAGGCCGCCGCCGCGCGTGGGCTCAACCCTGGCGCGATCATCAAAACCATCGTGGTGCGCCGCGGCGAGGGCGACTTTCTGTTTGTGTTGGTGCCGGGCGACCGCGAGATCAGTTGGCCCAAGTTGCGCACGCTGCTGGGGGTGAGCCGGCTGTCGATGCCGGACAAGGACGTGGCGCGTGACGTCACTGGTTACGAGCGCGGGACCATCACGCCGTTCGGCTCCACCACGGCGTGGCCGGTGATCGCGGATGCCTTGCTGGTGCAGCGAGATGGGCCCGTGAGCATTGGCGGGGGAGCGCATGGCCTCGCGGCCACGGTGGCGCCGGAGCAACTAGTTGAGGTGCTGGAGGCGCAGGTCGCTGACGTGACGGAGCCGCTGCGTCCGCACTGACTCCTATTGCAGGCAGAACTCGTTGCCCTCGGGATCCTGCATTTGGTAGTAGTGCTCGCCCCACGGGCCCCACTCCTGGTCGATGAGCCGCACCACCGTGGCGCCGAGTTCTATGAGGCGATCGCGCTCGGCGTTGAGCTCCTCAGGGGTGGGCGCGCGGCCCGGCGTGGCCTGAACGTCCACGTGCAGGCGGTTGCGCCCCTGCTTTGGGCCGGTGGCGTGGTGGAAGAAGAGGCGGGGACTCTCGCCGGAGGGGTCTTGCACCATGCCGCGGTTGGCGAGGTCTGCCTCGGTGAGGCCGCTAGCAAGCAGTTCTTCCCGGAGTTCGCCGTCGAATACCGCCGGCTCAACTTGATAGACGCCCGCCCAAAACTCGGCGAGCGCCACCGGATTGTCCGCGTAGAAAACGATGTTGCCAATCTTGGATGCCATGTCTCAACCGTACGCTCGGGGCATGACATCCGCGCGGCCGGAACTGGAGATTTGGGTGGTCAGGCAGGCGTAGCGCTAGAAGCGCCGCCCGGCGAGCTGGCCCTCCGCGGCCTGCTCGTCAAGATCCTCGAGCCAGGAATCCAACCGCTCCTCGAATAGGTCCGCAGCGTCCGCGTCG
>CAYMRO010000197.1:0-3868 GCA_964392875.1 uncultured Demequinaceae bacterium | reverse complement strand
GCGGGCGCCTTGGTGTGGCGAGAAGGGGTGACGGCAGTAGCGGAAGCTGTGGCAGCGTCGGGCAGGCAACTGGCCACCGTGAGAACCAGTGAACACGACATCCTGGACGGAATAGCGCTCTCCCTCGCCTAGGCTGGTGCCGCCCCCGTAGCCCAATCGGCAGAGGCAGCCGACTTAAAATCGGTCCAGTGCGGGTTCGAGCCCCGCCGGGGGCACTGTGCCGCAAACGGCCAGACGGCCGGGCTGGTTTACGGTGATCCATGGCAGAAAGGCCCCGCTCGTCATGACCCAATTCGACATGCCGCTCGAGGAGCTGCGCACGTACCGCCCCGCCGTGCCGGAACCCACGGATTTTGACGCCTTCTGGGAGCAAACTCTCGCCGAGTCCCGCCGCGCCGGGGGCGAAGTGGTCCTGGAAAAGATTGCCGCCTCGCTTCCGCACGTAGAGATCTTCGACTTGACCTTTCCCGGCTTCAATGGCGAGCCAATCAAGGCTTGGTATTCAAGGCCAGCCCGTGTGCCCGACGCTGCCTTGCCTCTCGTTGTTCAGTTCCAGGGGTACGGGGGAGGCAGGGGCTTGGCGTTCGAGCACACGTTCTGGCCTAGCGCTGGCTACGCACACGTCATGGTGGACAACCGCGGGCAGGGCTCCTCGTGGGGCAACGGCGGAGACACGCCAGACGCGGCCCCCGCAGGCATCTCCACGCCCGGTTTCATGACGCGTGGCATCGAGGACCCTGAGACCTACTACTACCGCCGCCTTTTCGCCGACGCGGTGCGCGCGATCGACGCGGCACGCACCCTCCCGGGCGTGGATGCGAGCCAGACCTTCGTGTGCGGCATCTCCCAGGGCGGCGCAGCGGCGCTCGCGGTGGCGGGTCTGGTGCCGGACCTCGCCGGTGTGCTGCCGGACGTCCCCTTCATGTGCCACATCGAGCGCGCCGTCACAGTCACGGACGAGGATCCCTTCGCCGAGATCCGCCGCTACCTGGCCGTGCACCGCGACAACGTCCAGCAGGTCTTCAACACCCTGAGCTACTTCGATGGCGTCAACTTCGCCAAGCGAGCCACCGCGCCCGCCTTGTTCAGCGCGGCCCTCTTTGACGAGGTCTGCCCGCCGTCCACAGTCTTCGCCGCGTTCAACGCCTACGGTGGCGAGACCAAGGGCATCGAGACCTACCCCTTCAATGGGCACGAGGGCGGTGCTGGTCACCAGACCGTTCTGCAGTGGGACTTTGTGCGCAATCTCACGCGCTGACGCCCTCGTGACGAGCCGTTGAACGGTCCGCGCAACCGTACAATTCTCGATGCGGCGTAAGGGGCGTTCGCTCACCGACGAGGAGTTCCATGCGCGACACGTGCATCATCGGCGCCGGCCCCGCGGGCCTGGCCGCCGCACGCGCTCTGAAAGAGCGCGGCCTTCCCTACACTCACATTGAGCGCAACGCCGGCGTTGGCGGGCTGTGGGACATCGACGCTCCCGGCTCGCCCATGTACGAATCCGCGCACTTCATCTCGTCCAAGACGATGAGCGGATTCACGGGCTTCCCCATGCCGGACGACTACCCGGACTACCCAAGCCACAAGCAGATCCTCGCGTACATCCGCTCGTTCGCCGATCACTACGGCCTCGCGGACGCGATCGAGTTGAGCACTGAGGTCACCTCCGTGGAGCCGCTCGACGGCGGCGGCTACCGCGTGACCCGCGCCAACGGCAAGGCGAGCGAGCACGAGAACGTGATCGTGGCGTCGGGCGTGCAGTGGCACCCCAACATCCCTGCTGTACCCGGCAATTTCACGGGAGAGGTGCGCCACACGGTGACGTTCCGCGACCCCGCGGAGTTCAAGGGCAAGCGCGTGCTGGTGGTGGGCGCCGGCAACTCGGGTTGCGACATCGCTTGCGACGCGGGCCGCAACGCGGACGCCGCCTACATCTCGGTGCGCCGCGGATACTGGTTCATCCCCAAGCACGTGTTCGGCAAACCTGCGGACGTGTTCGCGGATGAGGGGCCGTCGCTGCCGATGTGGCTTGAGCAGTTCGCGTTCGGAAAGATGTTGCGCATCCTCAACGGCGACGTCACGCGGCTCGGCCTGCCAAAGCCAGACCACAAGCTTTTTGAGACGCATCCCATTCTCAACACGCAGCTGCTGCATTATTTGCAGCACGGCGACGTCATCGCGAAGCCCGCGATCCAGACCACTGAGGGCAATACCGTGACCTTCACGGACGGCTCGCAGGTGGAGGTTGACCTCATCATGCTGGCCACCGGCTACGTGCACAAGGTGCCGTTCGCACAGTCGCTCATGGGCTCCGAGCAGCACCCGCTCATGTACCTCACGGCGTTCTCTCGCAACTCCGGCGTGTACGGAATTGGGTTTGTGGAGACCAACGGCGCCGCATACGTGCTGATGTCGCAGCTGTCCGCAATGGTCGCCTCGCACATCGCGGACAAGAACGCGCGGCCGGAGAAGTGGTCCGAGTTTGAGCAGCGCATCGCCAACGATCAGCCCGACCTCACGCACGGTATCAAGTTCGTTGACTCGCCGCGCCACCAGGGTTACGTGGACGGGGTCTCCATCACCAAGTACATCAAGAAGACGGCAAAGCAGATGGCGTGGGACGTGCCGTGAGTCGTGCACCACTTGACCTGCGGGATCGAGTAGTTGTCGTCACCGGCGGTGGCGGCGGGATCGGCTCCGCTTTTGCGCGGCTTGCAGATGAGCGCGGCGCTCGCCTTGTGCTGGTTGACATACGGCCCGACGCTGCGGCGGCTGTAGTCGCCAGCCTCCCGGGCGCGGCTCGCCATTCGGTGCAAGTGGGTGACCTAACTGTGCGCGCCGAGGTTGAGCGCATCCTCGCAGCGATCGCCGCGGAGCATGGCCGCATCGACGTGCTCGTCAATAACGCGGGCATGACCTCCGCCGATCGCTTTGACGAGCGCACGGTGGAGTCCATCGAGCTCGAGCTCAACGTCAATCTTTACGCGCCGCTCATGCTGACTCGGCTCGCGGTTGACCTCCTGCGAGCGGCCCCAGACCCGCGCGTTGTGACCACGGTCTCGCTTGGCGGCATCTTCCCGCTGGGGGAGACGCCCATCTACACGGCGTCCAAGTTTGGCCTGCGGGGCGCGATGCTGTCGATATCCCTCGACCTGCGTACTAAAGGCATCCTCGCCGGCTCCGTGCTGCCGTCAGCAACAGACACTCGGATGCTGCGCCAAGAGGCCCTCGATGGCGGCAACGCGTTGCAATTCCAAGACCCGCCGCAGACGCCGGAGCAAGTGGCTCGCGCCATGCTCAAGGTGCTCGACAAGGGCAAGATCGAGGTCTACCCCAAGGTGTCAGAGTCCTGGCTCGTCAAGACCGCGATGCTCATGCCCAACGCGCTGCCTCGCCTCATGCCGCTGTTCCGCGGCAAGGGCGAGCGCGGGATGAAGAAGTACCTCGACGATCTCCGCAAGCGCGGGCTCATCGAGACCGTGGACGGCGTGGAGCGCGTGGTGGACCGCCCGTAGCGCGCATGGCGGCCCGCGGCCCGCGGCCCGCGGCCTGCGGCCCGCGGCCCCGGCGTCCGCTGCCCCGGCGTCCCAAGTCACGGAGAATCCGGCTCGTTCGCGGCGGAGCCCCTGGTATGCGCTCTGCCGCGGCGTTTCATCCGTGACTTAGGCGCGCAGACCCGCGCCCCTGGCGTCCCAAGTCACGGAGAATCCGTCTCGTTCGCGGCGGAGCCCCTGGTATGCGCTCTGCCGCGGCGTTTTATCCGTGACTTAGGCGCGCGGGCCCGCGCCCGTCCCTTAGAGCCGGGCCCGCGCCCCCCTACGCGGCAACCCGCGATCTACGCGTATGAGACCTGGCAGAACCCGTGATT
>CAYMRO010000196.1:0-3891 GCA_964392875.1 uncultured Demequinaceae bacterium | reverse complement strand
GCTGGTTGACGTTCGCCCTAAACACCACCTGGAGTACCGCCGCGAGGGCGCCCAGGATGATCACGCCATTGCTGAAGACCAGGCGGTCGCCGCGCGCTTGCAGGGCCTTTGGTGCGTAGCGGTCGCGAGACAGCACGGACCCCAGTAGCGGGAACCCGTTGAACGCCGTGTTCGCGGCGAGGAACAACACGAGCGCGGTGGTGGCCTGCACCGCATAGAAGCCGATGCTCGTGGGGCCGCCAAACACAGCTGCGGAGATTTGCGCCATCACAGATCGCTGTGCCGTGCCCTCGCAGTCGGCAAAGCCTTCGAGGTCGCAGGGGTCGGCGGTGTAGTGCACGTTCGTGTGCAGCGCGAGGAACGTGATGCCAATGAAGAGCGACACGGCGATGGCGCCCATCGCAACGAGCGTGCGCTGGGCGTTGGTGATCTTGGGTCGGCGGAATGCCTGCACCCCGTTGGCGATCGCTTCCACGCCGGTGAGCGCGGAACACCCGGAGGCGAATGCGCGCAGTACTAGCAGCACGACGCCAGCAGTTGCGAGGTCCGAGTGGGCAACGCTGTAGCCGGCAGACTCGGCCTGCGGCAGCACACCAAAGAGCGCCCTGGCGACGCCAACGATGATCATGATGGCCACCGAGCCGATGAACAGATACGTTGGCAGCGCAAACGCCTTTGACGACTCGGCCACTCCGCGCAAATTGACGGCGATGAGCACAATCACGCACGCCACCGCAATCTCCACGCGCCACGCGTGCAGGCCTGGAAAAGCGGAGATGAGGTTGTCAACGCCCGCGGCAACGGACACCGCAACGGTGAGCACGTAGTCAATGAGCAGGGCCGACGCCACGATGAGTCCGGCGTTCTCTCCCAGGTTGCGTGACGCAACTTCGTAGTCGCCGCCGCCGGAGGGGTAAGCACGGATCAATTGCCGGTAGCTCACCACCACGATCACCATGAGGGCCACCACTGCTGCAGCAATCCACGGAGCGAACGCGAGCCACGCAAGGCCGCCCGCCGTGAGCATGAGGAGCAACTCTTGCGGGGCGTATGCCACCGACGACAGCGGGTCAGAAGCGAAGATGGGAAGGGCCATCCGCTTTTGCAGAAGCTGACCCTCCGCCTTGTCAGATGGAAGGGGTTTGCCGAGCACCCAGCGCTTGATCTCGCGCCCCGAAGAAGTCACGTATGGCAATGCTACGCCGCCATGACTTAAGGAGTTGAATCGCCTGCTACTCGAGTTGCTTTGCCGCGAAAATGGCCGCGGCATCGCGCAGCAGCGCGGCGGCGCCCGGCGTCACCTCGTCGTAGTGAATGCGGAAGCGCTCATCGTCCACATACATCTGCGTCAGGGACACATAGGCCTCTGCGTTGGGCGTCCAGATGGCGGTGAGCCACGCGTAGTGCTGAGCCACCACCTCTTGCACCTCGGGACTGTCTGCCGCGAGGTGGATGCGGGTTGCCGCGCCAAGCGCCTCAACGATGCGCTGGTCCTCACTCATGTGGCGCTTCTTGCCGGCCTCGCCCAGGCGCTCCCAATTGGCGTTGGAGTTGTCAACCGCGGCGTCGCCCCAGCGCTCGCGGGCCTCCGGTTCGTAGCGCGCGTGCTGGAATCCCTCAAAGAGTTCATCGGTGGTCATGGCGGTTCCCTTCTCAAGGCTGTCAATGGTGCGGCTCACGGTGGTCGCGAGCCTCGCGTAGCGGTCGCGCTCTTTGGTGAGCGCTGCCAAGTGGTCTTTCAGTAGTCCGACGGCGTTGCCGGGGGCGCCGTCCAACACGCGGGCGGTGGTGGCCAGGTCCACGCCAAGCTCTTTGAGGACGAGGATGTGCTGCAGTCGCAGCAGCTCCTCATCTCCGTAGAACCGGCGGCCGTCGGGAGCGGTCTGCGCGGGTTTGAGCAGGCCGATGGCGTCGTAGTGACGGAGCGTGCGGCTCGTCACGCCGGTCTGCTTGACGGCTTGTGCAATAGAAACCCATGACATGTAATGCATTTTAGAAGTTGACGCCGCGTCAACCGCAACCCGGCTTTTTGCGCTTGCCGCAACCACAGCGTCGGGCCGGTTCTAGACTCCCATCATGACTCCAACGCCGGATATCAAGCCCCGTTCTCGCCAGGTCACGGATGGACTGGAAGCTACTGCCTCGCGCGGCATGCTCCGCGCCGTGGGGCTGGGCGACGATGACTTCGCCAAGCCGCAGATTGGCATCGCCAGTTCCTGGAACGAGATCACGCCGTGCAACCTGTCGTTGCAGCGGCTCGCGGCCGCGTCTAAGAACGGTGTGCACGCGGGCGGTGGGTATCCGCTCGAGTTTGGCACCATCTCCGTGAGCGACGGCATCGCGATGGGCCACGAAGGTATGCACTTCTCGCTCGTGAGCCGCGACATCATTGCGGACTCCGTGGAGACGGTCATGATGGCGGAGCGGCTCGACGGCTCCGTCTTGTTGGCTGGTTGCGACAAGTCGCTGCCCGGAATGCTGATGGCGGCCGCGCGGCTGGACCTCGCGTCTGTGTTTCTGTACGCGGGCTCGATCATGCCGGGCCACGTGACGCTTTCCGATGGCACGTCTAAGGACGTCACGATCATCGACGCGTTCGAGGCGGTTGGCGCGTGCGCCGCCGGACTGATGTCCGAGGAGGACCGGCTCGCCATAGAGAAGGCCATCTGCCCTGGTGAGGGCGCGTGCGGCGGCATGTACACCGCCAACACGATGGCGTCCGTTGGCGAGGCGCTCGGCATGTCGATTCCCGGCTCCGCGTCGCCGCCCTCGGCAGACCGACGCCGCGACTACTACGCGCACAAGTCAGGTGAGGCGGTGGTCAACATGCTGCGGAAGGGGATCACGGCGCGCCAGATCATGACCAAGGAGGCGTTCGAGAATGCCATTGCGGTGGTCATGGCGTTTGGTGGCTCCACCAACGCGGTGCTGCACCTGCTCGCCATCGCGAACGAGGCGGAGGTTGATCTCACGCTCGACGACTTTGCTCGCGTCGCGGCCAAGGTGCCGCACCTTGGCGACCTCAAGCCGTTCGGCCAGTTCGTCATGAACGACGTTGACCGCGTGGGCGGCGTGCCTGCCGTGATGAACACCCTGCTCGAGGCTGGCCTGCTGCACGGCGACGTGCTCACGGTGACCGGCAAGACGCTCGCCGAGAACATGGCGGAGCTCAAGCCGGAGAAGAGCGATGGCCGCGTGGTGCGTGCCCTCAACAACCCCATTCACAAGTCCGGCGGCATCACGATCCTCAAAGGCTCGCTGGCTCCGGACGGTGCGGTGGTGAAGTCCGCGGGATTCGACAACGACGTGTTCGAGGCAACCGCTCGGGTCTTTGACCGCGAGCGCGCCGCGCTCGATGCGCTCGAGGCGGGCGAGATCAAGGCGGGGGATTGCGTGGTCATCCGCTACGAGGGACCAAAGGGTGGACCTGGCATGCGCGAGATGCTCGCCATCACGGGCGCCATCAAGGGGGCGGGCCTCGGCAAGGAGGTGCTGCTCGTCACCGACGGGCGTTTCTCCGGCGGCACAACGGGACTGTGCGTTGGCCACATCGCGCCCGAGGCCGTTGACGGCGGGCCCATCGCCTTTGTGCGCAACGGCGACAAGATCACGCTTGACGTGGCGAACGGGCGGCTTGAGTTACTGGTTCCAGAGGAAGAGCTTGCTGCCCGACGCGAGGGCTGGGCTCCGCTGCCCCCCGTCTATACGCGCGGTGTGCTGGCCAAGTACGCGAAACTAGTTGGCTCCGCCTCACAAGGCGCGGTGCTGGGGTAGCCCTCACTGCGGGGCGAGTGGGCGAGCCGCGCCCACCCGCGCCCACCCGCGCTCGCCTACGCCCACCCGCGCCCACCCGCGCTCGCCTGGGCTCGCCTGCGCCCACCCGGGCTCGCC
>CAYMRO010000195.1:0-3901 GCA_964392875.1 uncultured Demequinaceae bacterium | reverse complement strand
CTCTTGAGAGGGCTTGGGCAGGGTCACGCCCCCGCGCTCGCGCACGTGTGAGCGCCTCGCGTCGCCCAGCGCCTTCATGGTCGTTATCAGGGACTTTGCCTCCGCGGGCGGGCGGTTTTGCAGCTCGTCGTACGAGTATTGGTGGCGCGATGTTACCCACGTGCGCTCAACGTGCGCCTTGCCAATCTCGCCGCTGCGTGCAACCTCAATTGTCCACAGCGCGGCCTTGGTGCGCTGCCCTGGCAAGAGCGACGCGAATCCCTCAGACATCAGAGGCGGATGCAGACCCACGCGCTTGTCCGGGCAATAGACGGTCTCACCGCGGGTCCTGGTGTCGCGATCGATCGCTCCACCCGGCTCCACCTGGGCCGCAACATCGGCGATCGCGTAGTGGACCAGCCAGCCGTCGTCCGTCGCAGTGATCGCGAGCGCCTGGTCAAGGTCGCGCGACCCCTCCGGATCAATCGTGACGAGTGCGAGGTCCGTACGGTCCACCCGCTGGCCCGTGACGTGCGGAAGCTCAGTCGGTCCTTGCCCGTCAGCCTGCGCCTTCGCAACGGCGCGCGCTTGGGCAACCACGGCGTCGGGATATTCCTCGGCAACGCCGTGCCTCGCGCGAATCGCGGCAAATTGCCGCGCAAGCGTGTCGAGGGGCACGCGCGCAACGAGTTTGCGGACGGGCATGCGCGGCTACCGGAAGAGCGGGGCGAGGGCGCCCGCCACGGCTTCTGGGTCTTCGAATGCGGCGAGGTGACCAACTCCCGTGAGAATTACGGGCTCCACGTTGAGGACGTCGGCCATGAGTTCGGCATCGGCCCGCGGGATGATGCCGTCGTTCTCGCCAACGATCACCACCGCCGGGGCGTCCACGGTGCGCAGCACCTCCGTGCGGTCCGGCCTGTCCGCCATGGCTCGCTGACCCCAAGCGATCGCCTTGCCGCTATGCCTGGCTACGTCGGCTTCGATCGCGGCAACTAGCTCTTCGCGCCGCTCCCCCTGAGTGCCGATGAGGTCTTCGGCCACGAGCCGTGGGTTTGGATGCTTTGCTTGGTCCTCAACCGAATTGGCGATCGCCAAGCGCTTAGCCACGCCCGCGGCGTCGTCCGGCGTTGACCGGGTGCAGATCAAACCCAACCCAGCCACCGCCGTCGGCTCCCGTTCTACAACCGCGAGCGCGATGTAGCCTCCCATTGAGCAGCCCACCCAGATGGCAGCCTGGTGACCTGTCGCCTCGCGCATCGCCACCACGGCGGCGTCCGCGATGAGTTCAAGTGACGGGTCCTCCTCCGTCATCGGCATGTCGCCAATACCCGGCAAGTCGAACGCGATGATGTCGCCGGCTACCGTGCCCGCGTCCGCGAGGGCGGCGATGAGGCCCTCCCACTGGCTGCGGTCCACAGGGAACGCGTTGAGGAGCACCAGGGGCGTGCCGTTGGGAGGGGTGGTCACGGGTCTACTCAATCACGAATCGCTGACCGCGTCTGCTGGCACGTGTGTGGGCAGCGGCGCGTGTTGCGGCGCCACGGCGGTGACGATCTCATCGAGCGCACGGCGCACATACGGCTCGCCCACCCACAGATGCTTGGCACCGTCCACGCCAATGACGCGCGCCTGCGGGAGCGCCCGGAACTCCTCGCGCGCCTGATCCGGACGGAGGTAGTCATCCAATTCCGGGATGAGTGCGGTCACGGGCTTGCCCGTTGCCGCCCATGCCTCGAGCGACCCCGTACCCACGCGGCGCACCACCCCATGATTCAAGGGCGGAGACAGCAGCACGGCACCCTCCACGTCCAGCGCAGAGCCGTGCGCGAGCGCCAATTCGGTGCCGAAACTCCAGCCGAGCAGCCAGCGGTTGGGGAGGCCTCTCGTGACGGCAAAATCCACCGCGGCACGCACGTCCGCGCCCTCGGGGCCGCCGCCGCCAAACTCGCCCTCGCTCGTTCCGCGGGGCGAGTGGGTGCCGCGCGTGTTGAAGCGCAGCACCGCAATGTTCGCCAGATACGGCAGGCGCCATGCCGCCTTGCGCAGCACGTGCGAGTCCATGAAGCCGCCGTGCGTTGGTAGCGGGTGGAGCGTGATCAAGGTGGCATCTACCTGGCCGTTTAGTGGCAAGGCGAGTTCGCCTACGAGGGTGAGCCCGTCCTCCGTGCGCAGTTCGATGTTCTCGCGAATGGCGGGCAGCACGGACATGGAGCGGAGCTCCACTGGCTCCACCGGGGGTGTTTCTGCCGGGGGTGTCTCGGGGTGCGGCGTTTCCATCTCAGCCCCGCCCAAAGGTGCGCCAACAGTTCGAGTGCCAATGGCGTCGGGCGTCCTTGGCCGCGGCCTCGCCAAAGAGATGGTCAACCGGCCACGCGACCAGGTGCGGGGTGTCCCCCGCAATCTCCTGCTGGCAGCCGGGACAGATGTAGGTCTTCTCGGCGGGGCGGGGTGTGGCCACGTAGTACTGCTCACCGCGCGGCCCGGGCTCGATGCGAGGGCCGCCGCCCATGGCGCGGTCCGGATCAAACTCCTCGTGGGGCTTGCCGTAGGGGCGCTTGGAAGAACGGCGACCAGTAGGCATGCGCTCAAGTTTATCCGCGCGTTGACGTCGCCTTCACAGCACGGGCGGCGGGCATCGGCTCATGGCCAGGAGGGACTGGGGGGCGCTGAGTCCCTCGTGAGCGTGAAAAGTGACGCCCAGGAGGGACGAATCCCGGCTCGATCCCCCTGGAGCGCGAATGGGCCGCGCGGGCGTGCGGCGAGCAGCTCAGTATGGGCCGCGCGTGCGGCGAGCAGCTCAGTATGCGCGGGGCGGGGTCTTCACTAGGGACTCGATCTCATCCACCGGCACCAGCGCGCGCTGGCGGATTGTCTCCGCGTACCAGTACGCCGAGTCCTTCCACGTCCGCACCTGCGTGTCGTAGTCCACTCGCAGCATCCCAAACCGCTTGGAGTAGCCGTAGCCCCACTCAAAGTTGTCCATGAGACTCCACGCCATGTAGCCGCGAATGTCCGCACCCTCGGCACGCGCGCGCAGCACGGCGTCGAGGTGATCATGCAGGTATTCGTACCTATCGGTGTCACGAATGCGTCCATCGTCGCTCACTTCGTCGGGCCATGAGGCGCCGTTCTCGGTGACGATCATGGGCACGCCAAGGTCCCGCTGGATGCGCAGCAGGTGCGCGTGGAATCCGCTGGGGTCCACATTCCAGCCCATCGTGGTGCGCTTGCCGATGAGCGGCATGAACTCCACGTGATCCGCGCCGGGCCAGCAGCTGAACTTGGTGGCCTTGTGCCCGTCTTCGCCCGTGTCGTGGCGCGGGCCGTCATGGTGCCGCACGGAGTGGCTCGAGTAGTAATTCACGCCAACCTCGTCAACGGTGCCCCTGATCGCGTCCAGGTCACCCTCGCGCACAAAAGACCAATCGGTGATGCCCGACGTTGCTGCCAGTAGATCTTCCGGGTACCGGCCGTGCGCGAGCGGGTCTAGGAAAATGCGGTTGGCCAGGGCGTCGATGAGGTGGGCTGCGGCGACATCGCGCGGGTCCGCAACGTTCCACGGTCGAGGCAAATGCGAGTTGAGCACAATGGAGACCTGCGCATTGGGCGCCTCCTCCTTGATGGCCCGGTAGGCGAGGCCGTGGGCAAGATTGAGATGGTGAGCGGCGGCGAGGGACTCCGCGTGGTCACTGCGGCCCGGCGCGTGCGCACCCGAGCCGTAGCCCAGGAACGCCGTGCACCACGGCTCGTTGAACGTGGTCCAGTGCTTGATGCGGTCCCCAAACTCGGCAGCACAGGCGCGCGCGTAGGCGACAAAGTTGTCCACCACGGCGCGATCCGGCCAGCCACCAGCATCCTCTGCCCACTGCGGCAAGTCCCAGTGGTAGAGCGTCACGATGGGCTCGATGCCACGGCTCTC
>CAYMRO010000194.1:0-3928 GCA_964392875.1 uncultured Demequinaceae bacterium | reverse complement strand
CACCACCTTGGTGTACCAAGGTGGTGTGCCGCAGCGGTAACACCCTTGATCAGGACGAGATCCTGCGGGCTAACCCCTATGACGCGCGCGCGATCATCGTGCTGGGAGACGAGGACGCCGTCGACGTTGACGCGAGCACCATCAAAACCACGCTCGCGCTGACCAACCACCCTGAGCGCCCCGCCGGCGAGATCTCGGTGGTTGGCGAGATCACCCGACCAGAGAACCTCGCGATTGCGCAACTTGTTGGCAAGGACGAGGCACAGTGGATCCTCCCGCTTGAGGCGATTTCCAAGGTGACCGTCCAGACCTGCAGGCAGTCCGGACTGTCACGGGTGTACTCGGAGCTCCTGCAGTTTGAGGGCGATGAGCTCTACTTCACGGAGCAGCCAACGCTCACGGGCCTCAGCTACTTCGAGTGCCAGCTCCGCTTTGACAGCTCAACGGTCATAGGGCTCGTTGGCCCCGCAGGGGTGGTGCTCAACCCTCCTGCCGAGCAGATCTTGGCGGCGGACGAGCAACTGATTGTCATTGCCGAAGACGATTCCACGATCGCCCTTGCCGCCACGCCCGGCGCTCCCACTGAGGCGAACGTGACCGGGATTCCCGCCGTGCACGCCGAAACGGAGCGCACGCTGATTCTGGGCTCCCACTCGCAGCTCCCCCTCATCCTGTCCGAGCTCAACGACTACGCGGCCGCCGGATCCGAGGTCACCGTGGTGTCGCAATACAAGGTGCCCAAATTCGCCAAGTCGCTCGATCTGCAGGTTGACGTGCAGACCGGCGACACCACGGATCTTGAGGTGCTGACGGCGCTGCGCCCCGAGACGTACAACCACATTTTGGTGCTCGCCTACCGTGACCACCTAGATGCTGAGGCCGCGGATTCAAAGACCCTCGTCACACTCTTGCAGCTGCGCGAACTCGCCGCCGAGCTCAACATGGACTTCACCATCGTGTCCGAGATGCTCGATGACCGTAACCGCCGGTTGGCGGAGGTCACGCGCGCAGACGACTTCATTGTCAGCGATAACCTCATCAGCTTGATGATGGCCCAGATCTCGGAGAACCCCACCCTGAACGAGGTCTACGGGGTGCTCTTCTCCTCCGATGGCCCGGAAATCTACCTCCGCCCCGCGCAGTGGTACGTGGAACTGGGCGTGCCCGTGGACTTCTTCACTGTGGCCGCGGGTGCCGCGCGACGTGGTGAAACCGCCATCGGCTATCGCGACGTCACGCCCGAGGGCATTGGCGATGGCCGCGCGACTATCCGCATCAATCCGACCAAGCAGGAGCACCACATCTACAACGAGGGCGACCTCATCATTGTGCTCGCCGAGGACTGACCTCGCCCGTAGGGCGTAAGGCGGGGATTGGGCTTAGAACGGCTGCCTAAAGCGGTTGCGTTGTCACGCCCGGTTCTAGAAGCGTCAACCGGTCCGACGCTCCGCTCCAGTTGGCAACGAGCGTCGCCGTTGGCTCGCTGAAGTGGGCCCAATCGTCGATGTGCACGGGAACGATCGTTGCGCCGGGCCACAGCTCGGCGACGGCCGCGAGCCGCTCGGCGTCCAAGGTGAGCGGATCCGGACCCCTGTGGGGAACGCGCGCGCCGCCAGCGCATAGGAAGGCGAGCCGCACGTCCGGGAAAGCCGCCGCGATCTCACGTGCCACGGCAACCTCGGAATTGTCGCCGGAAAAGTAGACGGTGGGGTGAGCGTCGGCCTCAAGGACAAAGCCAATGACGGGACCCGTGTGCTCGGCGACGCCCGCGGGGCCGTGCAGGGCGGGTACCGCCGTGATGGTGACCTCGCCAACCGTGAGCGTGGTCCACGGCTCCATGCCCACGGTGCCGGGAACCCGTGCGGCGCCGGCGGTGGTGGTGAGTGCAACCGGAACCTGAGCGAGCACGGCGCGGCCATCGGGGTCCAGGTTGTCTGGGTGATGGTCGTGCGAGACCAGGCCAAGGTCGATTGCGCCCAGGCGCTGAGGGGGCACGGCAGGGCCGCGCGTCTTGACGAGGCCCCCGTAGTCACCCGGCTCGCTGAAGGTTGGGTCCGTGATGACGGTAAGGCCAGCGTAGGTGAAGACCACGGTTGGGCCGCCAACTAGAGTCGCCGAGATAGGAGTCATGGCACCATAATCGCCTACAACCGGAGATCTCCGGAATCTCGTGCGCCGGGATCACGAGCCGAGTGGAGTGTTGAAGTGAAACTGGACCGCCGCGTTCCCAAGCCGCGAGATCTCGCGCCGCTGCTCCGCTTCAAGGGCTTCGACACGAACGCTCGGCATCGCCGACTCGCCAAAGCGCACACCATCGCGGACCTTAGGCTCATCGCCAAGCGGCGCACCCCCAAGGGCGCGTTCGACTACACGGATGGTGCGTCCGAGGGCGAGTTGTCTTTGCGACGGGCGCGGAGGGCGTTTCTCGACATCGAATTTCACCCCGCGATCCTGCGGGACGTCTCCAACGTGGACACAGCCGTTGAGATTCTTGGTGGGCCTTCCGCCATGCCTTTCGGCATAGCGCCAACGGGGTTCACGCGCATGATGCATGCGGAGGGCGAGCGAGCCGGAGCGGCGGCCGCTGGGGCGGCGGGCATCCCCTTCTCGCTGTCAACCGTGGGCACCACCTCGCCAGCGGGCGTGAGGGAGGCAAACCCCAACGGCCGCAACTGGTTTCAGCTCTACATGCAAAAGGACCGCGACAAGTCCATGGCGCTCGTTGACCAGGCGGCCGCCGCGGGCTTCGACACGCTCTTGGTGACGGTAGATGTGCCCGTGGCCGGGGCACGCTTGCGAGACAGTTACAACGGCTTCACCATCCCGCCGCAACTCACCCCGCGAACCGTGCTCAACGCCATTCCGCGGCCCGAGTGGTGGTTCAACTTCCTCACCACCGAGCCGCTCGCGTTCGCGTCGCTGAGCGAGTGGAAAGGCACCATCGGCGAGTTGCTGGATGCCCTCTTTGACCCCACGGTGACCTTTGAGGATCTCGCGTGGATTCGCGAGCAGTGGCCCGGCAAAGTGGTAGTCAAGGGGATTCAGACGGTGGCCGATGCGCAGGAGGTCATGTCGCTCGGCGTGGACGGCATAGTGCTCTCCAACCATGGCGGGCGTCAGCTTGATCGGGCGCCCATCCCGTTCCATCTCTTGCCCGCCGTGCGTGCGGAACTGGGGGACGAGGCCACGATCATCCTCGACACGGGCATCCTGGCCGGAGCGGACATTGTTGCGGCGCTCGCGATGGGCGCGGACTTCACACTCGTTGGGCGCGCGTACCTCTACGGGCTCATGGCGGGCGGACGCGAGGGCGCCGCACGCGCCATTGAGATTCTGAGCGGCGGCATTGTGCGCACCATGAAGCTCCTGGGAGTGTCTTCGGTCGCCCAACTCAACCCAGAGCACGTGACGCAATTGCGCAGGTTCGTGCCTATTGACAAGCCGCAGCGCTGACGCGCCAGGTCACTTGTCCAAGACCTCCACCGAGGTGGCTTGGCACTGTGCGGGAATGGACTGTGTGCAGACCTGAGTCCAGACCTTGACGCTGTCGCCGCGCACAACGTCTTCCGGCTTTGCCCCCTCCAGGTCCTTGGCTGCGACCGTTATGACGGCGCCATTGAGACCGTTCTGCGGCTTGGTGTTGAGGGTGAAAACCAAGGGGTCACCCTGTTGCTGCACCTCAAGGACGGTGCCGCTCGCGGCCTCGTCGCCCTTGTCGTTCCCTCCGCATCCCGCGAGCATGAGAACTATGGCAGCTGTGGCGAGAATTCGGCGCATGTGCACAGGCTACCGGGGGCGACGCGCGCGCGCTCGGTCCGGAGCCAATCCGCTCGGCGCTCCGCCGCCGTTGCCCTGCTGTATTCTCGTTGGGCCGCGATCACCGCGGCACACGCCCCCGTAGCTCAGCGGATAGAGCGCCGGTTTCCGG
>CAYMRO010000193.1:0-3945 GCA_964392875.1 uncultured Demequinaceae bacterium | reverse complement strand
TAGGCACGGTACTCGTCGAGGTCGTTGAGGAGGCGTCGTGCCTGGTTCTCCTGCACATCGAGACCAGTGAGGCGCATGAGCCTGCGCGAGTGGTGGCCCGAGTCAACGATCTTGGGGCGGATCACCAGGGCGTTGCCGTCGTCGGTCTCGCGCATCTCCAACTCGCCAACGTCAAAGCCCAACTCGTTGAGCTGGCGCACGCGATTGGCGATCTCGAGGGGGATGTTTGTGGTGAGGGTCGCCGACTTGGTGAGCGCGCGCCACAGCTCGCGGTAGCGCTCCTCGAGGTGGTCCGCAACGGCAATGGGATCAACCGTGACGTCGAGGTTCGCTTGCGCCTCTAGATCAAACATCTCTCCGATGATGTTGGTCCGTGCGAGTTCGAGGTCGTAGTCACGCTGGCCGTCGGTCAGGGTGTCCTGGAGGTCGCCCGTCTCGGCATCCACAAGATAGGCGGTGAACTGCTCGGCATCGCGGCGGAACAGCGCGTTTGAGAGCGACACGTCTCCCCAATAGAAGCCGAGCAGGTGCAGCCGCACCAGCAGCACGGCCAGAGCGTCGAGGAACCGGTCAACGGTTTCGGTGCGCAGCGACTGCTTGAACAGCGCGCGATACGGAAGGGAGAACTGCAGGTGCTCTGTGACGAGCGCAGCCTCAAGCGGCTTGCCGTCTAGCCCTTGACGCCCAGTGACCACGGCGAGTGGCGTCACGCAGGGCGCGCCGGCCTTGATGAGGCGGCGTAGGAGTTTGAACTCGCGGCGCGCAATGTCCGGGTTGGTCTCTTTGATGGCGACCACACGGCCATCGAGCTTCACAAAGCGGACCACGTGGCGCGAGATGCCGCGCGGCAGGGCCGCGATGTGTTCCGTTGGCCACTGCTCAAGCGGGATCTCCCACGGCAGTCCGATGAGTCCACCGTTCGCCGAGCCTTTGATGTTGAGCGCCATGTGGCCAGCGTAGCCGCGCGTGCCGCCAGCCCAACCGCGGCGCCCGGCGGCACCGTCCGCCCGGCCCAGCCCCAGCGTCGGCCCAGCCCCAGCGTCGGCCCAGCCCGCACCGCCCCCGCCCGCACCGCCCCCGCCCGCACCGCGCGCGCTGTGAGGACACTGGGCCGGGATATGGGCTCCCACCCGGCCTGATGCCCTCACAGCGCGCGGCGAGCGAACCCAGCTGCCCCAGTTGCGAGCGCCCGGCCATTGGCCCGACGCTGTGGCTGACGACGGCGCCCCGCCCACACTCCCGCCGCCTAGAGACAGCAAAAGGGGCGGCCCGGCCTCAGCCGAACCGCCCCTCCTGAAAAGCAGAATCAGGCGCGCGTTGACGCCGACGTCACAACCTTGTCCTTGGTGAGACGCAGGCCCGTGGCGGACGAGAACGTGTGCTGCTCGCCCTCACGAATGGTGACCCAGATGGTGTCACCCTTCTTGGGGACGTCGCGGGGGTCGATGCGCACAACCATCTGCGAGTCGCCAGCTGCGAAGTGGATGTCCTTGGACTCGCCAAACTCGTTCGGCACGGAGCCGTAGACGTACGCGTCGGAGCCGAGCTCCTCAACGATGTCCACTTGGATCGGAATGGCGCCATCGGCGTTCGCGGTGGAACGGTCAAGCGACTCGGGACGGAAGCCAAGCACAACGGAGTTCTTGTCTTCGGCCTTGAGCGAGGCGAGCGCCTCGCGCGAGAGCTGAATGCGGCCGCGGCCAACCTGTGCGAAGCCGTCGAACACCTGGTAGGTGCCCAGGTTCATGGCGGGGGAGCCAATGAAGCCGGCCACGAACACGTTCGAGGGAGCGTCGTACATGTCACGCGGGGTGCCCACCTGCTGCAGCACGCCGTCCTTGAGAACCGCGATGCGGTCACCCATCGTGAGGGCCTCGACCTGGTCGTGGGTCACGTAGACGGTGGTGGTGCCCAGGCGGCGCTGGAGGGCGGCGATCTGGGTACGCGTCTGCACGCGCAGCTTGGCGTCGAGGTTGGACAGCGGCTCGTCCATGAGGAACACCTGGGGCTGACGCACGATGGCGCGACCCATGGCAACACGCTGACGCTGACCACCGGAAAGCGCCTTGGGCTTGCGGTCCAAGTACTCGGTGAGGTCAAGGATCTTTGCAGCGGCCTCAACGCGCTGGCGGATCTCGAGCTTCTCCACCTTGGCGATCTTGAGCGCAAAGCCCATGTTGTCCGCAACAGTCATGTGCGGGTACAGCGCGTAGGACTGGAACACCATGGCGATGTCGCGGTCCTTGGGCTGCACGTTGGTGACGTCGCGGTCGCCAACCCAGATGGAGCCGGCGTCTACGTCTTCGAGGCCCGCGAGCATTCGCAGCGACGTTGACTTTCCACAACCGGACGGGCCAACGAGAACGAGGAACTCGCCGTCAGCAATATCAATGTCGAGGCTATCGACAGCCGGGCGTTCGGTGCCCGGGTAAATCCGTGTTGCCTTATCAAAGGTAACGGTTGCCATTTCTGGTCCCTTCACTGGCAGGTACGTGCCAGACGATCCGTGGTGAAGAGTGCCGTTGTGTATTCCAAATGACGCTGTGGTGTCCACATTGACACTGCCCGACGCTGACGCGACGAACACGGCTATCTTGCCATATCCCTGGCCGCTTGGGGACCGGCGGGTAGCGTTGGCACGTGCGGAGAATGGAGCGCGCCGCAGGCGACGAGATAGGCGGCTATCGCGTGGTGCGCACTTTGGGCCGCGGGGGCTCTGGCGCCGTGTATTTGGTGTCGGATGGGGGAGGCGGCCAGGCGGCGCTCAAACTCATTGATTCGGCCGACGCTGCGGCCAGGTTGCGCTTGGCACGCGAGGTGGCGGCGTTGCAGGCTTTGCGACACCCCGCGATTCCCAGCGTGCTCGACGCCGAGCTGGACGATGACGAGGCGTTCGTTGTCTTTGAGTTTGTAGACGGACCGAGCCTTTCGCAGCGAGTAGGGGGCCAGGGTGCCTTGCCGCCAGAACAGGTGGTTCAGCTGGCGGAGACCCTCGCGAGTGCCCTCACCGCGGTCCACGCGGCGGGCGTGGTGCACCGCGACGTCACCCCAGCGAACGTGCTGATGGGGCGCGCGGGCCCCGTGCTCATCGACTTTGGCCTTTCTCACCGTCACGATGACGCCCGCCTCACTCAGACGGGACTCGTGAGTGGCACCGCAGGCTACGTGGCGCCCGAGGTGATCGATGGCGCGGAGCCAACCGCAGCGTCGGACGATTGGGCGCTTGCCGCGACTCTCGCTTTTGCCGCAACTGGCCACGCGCCATTTGGCACCGGGATGGGCGCGCTGAGCAAAACCCTGGCTGGCGACGTAGGGTCCGACGTTCCGCTCACCTTGGCGCGCGCGCTCACGGCTGCGCCGCAGTTCCGGCCGGGGCCACGAGAGTTGGCAGCGATGCTCGCCCCTGGTGATGATGCCGAGTCAACGGCACTGCTTGATTCAACGGCGCTGCTTGATTCAACGGCGCTGCTTGACGCGACACCGCCAACGCGAGTAGCGCCAACCGGCTGGGCCGAGGGCGAAGAGGCCGGCGCAGATCCCAGCGCAGAGCCCACCGCAGACCAACTCGACTATGACGCAGCGTGGGATGTCGAGGCCTGGGATGACGAGGGCGAGCCGGCGGAGCGCGTGCTTCCGCGGCGGCGGCTCGTGTTGGGTGCCTGGGGTCTTGCGCTCGTGGCGCTCGCGCTCGTGGCCCCGTTGATCGCCGCACTGCTTGCCCTGGTGGGCGCCGTGGTAGCGCGCGGCGTCGACTCGGCCGCGCGGGGGGTCTGGAGGTCGCGCGAGCGTAGAGGTGTTGAGGCGGGCGGCATCGTTGCCCAGGCCATCGCGAGCCCATGGCACCTGGTGCGGGCGTTGGTGCTGACTCTGCCGTCGGCCCTGCTGGCGGGAGCATCGGCTTATCTGATTGGCTGGTTGGGGTACCTGTTGGCGCGGAACGCGGGC
>CAYMRO010000192.1:0-3995 GCA_964392875.1 uncultured Demequinaceae bacterium | reverse complement strand
CCAAGGTGCTGGGCAACCTCGAGCGTCATGTGCAGCACGCCCTCATCTTCACCCTGCGCGGACAGGTCAATGTCCACCTTGAGCGCGTTGTAGATGTCGGGCAGCGCGTCGGCGGGGAACTCGATGTCGACAACGGGGCCGATCACTCGCGCAACACGGCCAACACCGAGCTGGGGCTCGGCTGCCTTGCTGTGTCGCCGACTTAGCGGACGATGCCTTGGCGGCAGGCGCCTTCTTCGCGGGGGCCTTGGAGGTCTTTGCTGTGGGGCTCATGGGTTCTCCGATCACGAGGCCGACGCGAGCGCGTCAACGCCCGATACGATCTCGCTGATTTCCTGGGTGATCTCAGATTGACGCGCCGAGTTGGCGAGCCTTGTGTAGTTACGAATGATGTCTTCGGCGTTCGATACGGCCGTGTTCATGGCCCGCTGACGGTTGGCAAGTTCCGACGCTGCGGCTTGCAGGAGCACGCCGTGCAGTCGCGCTTCGATGTAACGAGGCAGCAGAGCGTCCAGTACGTCTTCAGCGCTAGGTTCAAAGTCGTAAAGCGGTGCGATGCCCTCGCCGGGCTCCGGCACGCCTTCAACGATTTCCAGCGGGAGCAGGCGAATTACGCGGGTCTCTTGCGTCACCATCGAGGTGAAGTGCGTGTAGACAACGTGGAGCTCGGACACTCCCCCGTCCTCGGGTGCAGCCGTGAACGCGTCAAAGAGGACAGCCGCCATTTCCCTGGCAGTCGCCAGAGTTGGTGCGTCGGAACCGCCAGTCCAGCGCGCGGCCAGTTTGCGCCCACGGAACCCGTAGTAGGAAACCGCCCTGCGGCCCGACGCGTATTGCACCACCTCGTGGCCGTCACCAATGAGCCGCTCGCGCAGGCGCTCGGCTTCCCGGATGACGTTTGCCGTGTAGGCGCCAGCCATGCCGCGGTCGGCAGCCACCGTGAGCAACGCGATCGCGTTGGTGTCAGTGCGCTTGGTGGTGAGCGGGTGATCCACGATCGAGTGCGTAGCAACGGCACTGATGGCGCGCGTGAGTGCGCGCGAATACGGCGTGGCCGCCGTCACGTGCGCGCGCGCCTTTCCGATGCGTGAAGCCGCAATGAGCTCCATCGCACGGAAGATCTTTTTCAGCGACTGTGTCGACCGGATCCGTTGCCGGTAGACGCGCTGCTGTCCACCCATCGGCTACTTCTTCTTCCCCGTGACGATCTGCTCCTGCTCAACCTCTGCCGTGCCGCCACCCTGGATGGTGGAGGTGGTGGTGAGGTCCGTGCCTTCGCCCGCGAGGAACGTCGAGACGTAGTCGTCAACGTGCTTGTGGAGCTGGGCCTCGACCTCTGCGCTGAGCACGTTGGTCTTGGCAATGTCGTCAAGGATCGAGGTGTTGCGACGCAGGTGATCGAGCAACTCGCGCTCGAATCGCAAGACGTCGGCAACGGCGATCTTGTCGAGCTTGCCCTTGGTGCCAGCCCAAATCGACACCACCTGCTCCTCGACCGGGTACGGCGAGTACTGCGGCTGCTTGAGGAGCTCCATGAGGCGAGCACCGCGCGTCAGCTGCTGACGAGAGGCCGCGTCGAGGTCCGAGGCGAACATCGCGAACGCCTCGAGCGAGCGGTACTGCGCGAGGTCAATCTTGAGCGTTCCAGACACGGCCTTCATGGCCTTGACCTGCGCGGAACCTCCAACGCGAGACACCGAGATACCCACGTCAATGGCGGGACGCTGGTTGGCGTTGAAGAGATCGGACTGCAGGAAGATCTGGCCGTCCGTGATCGAGATGACGTTGGTGGGGATGTACGCGGAGACGTCGTTCGCCTTGGTCTCGATGACGGGCAGGCCCGTCATGGAACCGGCACCCATCTCGTCGGACAGTTTGGCGCAACGCTCCAGCAGACGAGAGTGCAAGTAGAAGACGTCACCCGGGTATGCCTCGCGGCCCGGCGGGCGGCGCAGCAGCAGCGACACGGCGCGGTATGCCTCGGCCTGCTTGGAGAGGTCATCGAAAATGATGAGGACGTGCTTGCCGTCGTACATCCAATGCTGGCCAATGGCCGAGCCGGTGTAGGGCGCGAGGTACTTGAAGCCGGCAGGGTCCGATGCAGGAGCGGCGACGATGGTCGTGTACTCAAGCGCTCCGGCCTCTTCCAGCGCACCACGGACGCCCGCGATGGTGGAGCCCTTCTGGCCGATTGCCACGTAGATGCAGCGCACCTGCTTGTTGGGGTCACCCGAGTCCCAGTTGGCCTTCTGGTTGATGATCGTGTCGATCGCGATGGCGGTCTTGCCCGTCTGGCGGTCGCCAATGATGAGCTGGCGCTGGCCGCGACCGATGGGGATCATCGCGTCGATGGACTTGAGGCCGGTCTGCAAGGGCTCGTGCACAGACTTGCGCGCCATAACGCCCGGTGCCTGCAGCTCGAGTGCGCGGCGACCAGTGGTCTCGATGTCGCCAAGACCGTCGATGGGCGTGCCGAGCGGGTCAACGACGCGGCCAAGGTAGCCATCGCCAACGGCCACTGAGAGCACCTCACCTGTGCGGCGCACCTCTTGGCCCTCTTCGATGCCTGCGAACTCGCCAAGCACAACAACGCCTACCTCGCGCACGTCAAGGTTGAGCGCGAGCCCAAGCGTGCCGTCTTCAAAGCGCAGCAGTTCGTTGGCCATGCAGCCCGGCAGGCCTTCAACCTGCGCAATGCCGTCGCCTGCGAGGACCACGCGGCCCACCTCGTCGCGAACCGCGCCGTCTGGCACGTACGACTTCACGTAGGTGTCGAGCGCGGCCCTGATGTCGTCGGGGCTGATCGTCACATCGGTCATGACATGTCTCCTATTGATATGCGTCGGGTTAGCCGACAAGTCGTCGTCGTGCGTCGTTGAGGCGGGCCAGGACGGTGCCGTCCACGACCTCCGCCCCAACCTGAACTCGGATGCCGCCGAGGACCGCGGGGTCCACGCTGGCGTTGATTTGGATTTGCCGTCCGTACGCGTCGCCAAGGATCTGGGCCAGGCGCTTGCGCTGCGCGGCGCTGAGCTCCACAGCAGCGCTCACATTGGCGACATACCGGTCGCGGCGGTGCGCTGCGGCCTCAAGCAAGAGGTTGATCGTTGGCAACAGCCTGCGGCCACGCGGCACGCCCACGGCGCGCTCGAGCATGGCCGTGGTGACGTCGGAAAGTTTGCCGTCAAACACATCGTGGAACAGCGCAAGGCGAGCCGCCTTGGTGGCGGTGCGGTTGCTCAGCGCGATCCGCAAGTCGCGGTTGGCGCTCAGCACCCGCTCAACGCTGAAGAGCTCGTCTTCAACGGCATCGAGCCTGCCTGCCTTCTCCGCATAGGCGAAGAGAGCGTGCGCACCGGCGAATTCCACAGACTCCGGCAAGTCGCGGTCCTCAGACCAGCGCGCGTGAGCGAAGGCCTTGAGCACGTCAACCGCGCGGGAATCGAGCTTGCCGAAGAGCGCATCGACGAGTTCGGCCTTGTCGTGGCCTGGGCGAGCGGGATCCGTGAGCGCGCGGCGCAGCGATCCAGAGGAGTCGAGCACGTCGACCGCGGAGTACAGCTGTTCCGCGATCACCAACGCGCCCGTGCCAGCGGCGGTCGCTACGGGATCGAACGCCTCCAACACGGAGTCGCGCGACGTCTGACTCGTACCCTTCATGATCAGCTGTCCGCCTTCACGGTGGTCTCGAGGTCTTCGAGGAACGAGTTGATGACGCGCTGCTGACGAGCATCATCCGCAAGCGACTCGCCAACAATGCGTGACGCGAGTTCAGTCGCGAGCACGCCAACCTCGGAGCGCAGCGACACGATGACCTGCTGACGCTCAGCCTCGAGCGCCTTCTGTGCAGTCGCGGCAATACGCTCTGCCTCTTTGGTGGCCTTGGTGCGTGTCTCCGCGAGAATCTGCGAAGCCTCAACCCGAGCATCCTCACGAATGCGCGCAGCCTCAGCCCTGGCGTCGGTCAACTGCGCCGTGTACTCCTCGAGCGCCGC
>CAYMRO010000191.1:0-4041 GCA_964392875.1 uncultured Demequinaceae bacterium | reverse complement strand
CCGATCCCCACACGAGCGGGCGGGTAAATGTGCCCACCACGGCTCCCGGCCACATGAACGGCGAGATGGCTTTGTCAATGGCGTAGACGTCACCAATGCCCTCGTGCCACACACAAGGGATGTTGTGATTTTCGAAGAGCCGAGCGGTGCGCTCCCGTGCGTGGCGGCCAACACTGAGGCTCGCTGGCGTGGCGATACTCTGCACAACATAGTGAGTAGGCGTCTTCACTCCGATGGTTGTCATGTCCTCATCGATATGGACCTCGAGAATGTCTGCCAGCGGAATCACCGCACGTCCCACCACCGCCTCCAGCACCACCTCCTCCCGCACAGCCGCCGCCAGCGACATCCCACGATCAAACATCCACGCACCCTGATTGCGTACGGCGTTCCACAAGAATCCGCACAACACGGCCATGGCGCACGGAAACCAGATGAACGTCGCCCCCGTCATCCCGCTTGAAACTCCCACACTCAAAATGACCGTCACAACGGCGCCGCCGGCCGTGGCAACGCGGGACAGCGGCGCGGGTCTAATCAGAGCGCGTTCGGTCCTGCTATTCATCGCATCATCCTGAACTGTGGATTCCGGCCAACAGGGCACCCGGCAAGTTGGTCGCGGCGCCCGTCCCGATGTATGCGGTACGTGGTACGAACGTGGCTTCAAATCCGTATTTCGCCGCGTTGTCTGTCTTCGCTATGGTCTTCGCTGGCATACCTACATATTTCATAGCGGACATGACTGGACCACACCGTGCTACGCAACGGGCCACCAGTCACACGCGTCACCCGGCTCGCACTGTCGCGCACAGACCCGGCATGCTGGACGAACCACGCGAAAGCAGCCACTCGCAACTGTGTCCCGCCATACGGGGCCCACACTGATCGCCGTCACCGCCTCCCGACTAGCTGCCATCACGCCCGTGCCAGTCACGACATAACTTCCGCCCAATGCCCCACCCCGGGCGAGCTGGCGTTCCGGGGCCCACGCAAAATCACTCGGCCTCCGCGCCCAAGAGCTCACGCACCGCCTCAACGTCATCCTCGCGCCAAGCCCACAACGTGGATAACCGCACTCGACCAGTTTCGCCACTAAGGCAGAGGTTTCTCGGGTACGCACCCCCCAATATCGGCGTCCCTGGCGACTCGCGCCATGTCGCCTTCACCGGCCCAAGGAGCACGGTTCTACGCTTGCGCGCACTACCCAATACAGCCCCCGGCTGCAGAACGATCAATTCTCCACTCGCGCCCCTAGAGAACCGCGTTTGCTTCCCATTGCAATGCGATAGAGGTCAATGCTCGTCGCCACGAGAACTGCTGCAAACAGAACAAAAAGGATGTTTCTCACTCGCATGATGTCGTCGGGTACAAATATCCACCGGTAGTTCGGGTCCCGCAGTGACCATGTAAACCAAAATGCAATCAGAACTGCAAGTGCGACGCCACAGGCGAGCCAAAACCTCGCTAGTCCTCGCCTGCTTAATTGAGATCGCAATACGACTCCATCGAAATTGTCTGGCGGCATGTGATCACCAATCCCAATCAAATTGGTCACTTAGCATGAATCGTCGCGTGTATCCGGGAACTCCTTGGGCAGCCTTGACTCGGGACTCGTTGAGCCAGTCGTAAAGGAGACCTGTGCCCTCAGCCACCAGGGTCTGGGCAATGGCCGAGCCCGCAACTTCCACGGGACATAGAAAGCCTACGGTGCCAACACAAGCGGCGGCAACTGCAGGGTCGGTTATTGATCCAACCGCCGCGATCGTGACCGTCGCGGAGCCCTGCACACCACCCAACAAGTAACTGACGCCAGCCGTGGCGCGCATCGCGACGGTTGCACCACCAGCCGTATAGAACGGAGTCGCAGTCACATCCCCTGGCACCGTGGCCGACATGTGCGAGTCAGTGGCCTCCGTGGCACCGCAGAACAAAGAATTCACCAACGGGGTGGCTGACACCCACGTCGCCCGGGCCACCGGGTCACCCTCACCACGGACGAACCTTCCAGCGGCCCGACGCTGCGTCACCCCGGGCGCCGACCTCACCACTGCGCACCTCCTCCGAGCGCACACACGCACCCCGTCAACTTTCGCCGAGACTACCAAGGCCACCCCATGCGACGGGGAACCACACCCGGTATGCCAACGCCACCCATCGTGCTCGCGGTGCGCCTCACGGCGCGTTCGGTGCGGGAGCGTGCACAACGCACCTGCCGCCGTGGACCCTCAACCGCCGCCGCTGCGCGTGGTTGCCATCATCGATGGGGTGGCCAGGCGGTACAAGTCGCACAGGGTGGCATTTGAGCGTCCGTCCGTCGGCATCATCCCAAGATTGGTGTCGGGAAAAGCGGAGTCGGCTCCACCGCCGCCTCACCCAGGAACACGCACGTGACAAGACATAGAAGCGTCGCGGGTTTAGTGTCCACATCCATCGAGCAGGTCATCCCGCCCAGTCGGTTCGGCCACCGGTGTCGCGACGGGATCATTCCGTCCGAATGGGTAGTCCCACCGGACCTGCAGCGTGTCAGTCGGGTCGAGCGTTCCAGGCGACATTCGAACCATGTGACCGGTGGTCTCCACCTCCACGGTGTCGAGTTCGTAGAATCCAACGCCTGCCAGTGCTGGGTCAAAGTGGCCCATCTCAGCTCCGGGTGCGAGTGCTCCACTAGTCAACGCGGTGATCGACATATCGAGGTCCACGGTTGTGGCCGACGTTGCCTCAGACGAGAGGACTCCGCGGAGGTCCACTGCGGCGTACGCTTCGCCGACCCAGTAGGTTGCGCCGACAACGCGCTCGCCGCGGCACACTGGTATCACCAGGGTTGGGCCGTTTCCGCTCGTGCCAGGGACAACGAGGCCAGACGCGTCCTTTTGCGGTGCATCGCAGGCTGTGATCATGGTCACACAAACTGCAAGACAGAATCCGAACTTTAAGAACGCTATTAGGTGACGCTACGGGAATAGCCTCCAGCCTCTTCGTCTGCAAGTACTTCAAACAAATTGCAACTCGGTCCCCAATCGTCCTCTCGCGGCGTCACGGCACCTACCGTGAATCGAACAACTTCGGCCTCGGTATAGGCAAGAGCGAAAGGAATGAAGCCCAATTCCGCCTGTTGTTTCGCATGGTACGCCTCATGCGTCAGCAATGCGGGATTAGCCTTTACAGACTCTAGTGTGTCGTCGGTAATATACGTCGAACCATAGGTCGACCCACCACGGAACGGCCACGAATCTACCGAACAAACTGATATGCCACGGCCGGGGAGGTACTCGCATTCTCCTCCAAGCAGTGGGGCCGCAATCTTCGGCAGTTCGGTCGCGAGGAAGTTGTCCAAGCGGAAGTGGTTGCCAAACTTTGCGAGACTCCCGGCAACTCCGGCCACCGAGTCGCGCCACGTTGCGCCAATGCGGTGAATCAGATCTAGGCCCTTCTCACCCTCCTGGGTTACCGTCTCCGCGGGCGGGACGTAATCTTTCTTGGGCGTGCTCTGCGTTTTGCGGGGTGCGCCGCCTGGGTCCACTTTCCATCCTTTATCGACCTTCTTGGATTGCTTCTTCGCGACGTCACGCTGGAACTTGTTGAATTTGGCGCCAGTCTTTTGTGAGCCGCCCATGCATTCGGGGATCGCACGTCCACCTCGGCCGTAACACAAACCGCTGGCATCGGTGTAGGAGATGGGGTTGTTCGCCGCGTATGCGTACGGGTCCAGGGTGTTCGGGTCGGCGGGATTCAGGAGCGGATCTGGTGAGATGAACCGAGCCAGGGCCGGGTCGTAGTACCTGGCGTTCAAATAGGTCAGCCCACTGGTGGCGTCTTCGGTTTGCCCCAACCAGCCCCTGTCAGTAGCCAACTGGTCACCGCCACGAGTCACGCCATAGGGGGCGTAGGCGTTGCGTGACACCACCGCTGTGGCGGGGTCACCTGCCGCGATCGTGACCGTCGCGGAGCCCTGCACATCACCCAACAAGTAGCTGACGCCAGCCGTTGCGCGCATCGCGACGGTTGCACCACCAGCCGTATAGAACGGAGTCGCAGTCACAT
>CAYMRO010000190.1:0-4052 GCA_964392875.1 uncultured Demequinaceae bacterium | reverse complement strand
AACGGCCTGTTGCACCCGGGAGAGCAGCTGGGGCTGGGCGTGGAACTTGACGTCGCGGCCGCCGGCGAGCACCGTTACGAGCCCGCGTACCTCCCCGTGAACCGCCTCCAGGACGGCACCGTTCACGATTGGTGATTGTTAGGCGGGCGCCACTTCGGCACGCTCGGTGCCTCGCCTCAGCAGCGGAATGGTCGCCGCGGCAACCACAAAAACCATGATGGCCGACGCCGCGGCCAAGTAGAGCCCGTACCTTGCGCCATGCGTGTGGATGAGAATGCCGCCGGCCCATGCGCCGCCAGCAACGCCAACGCCGATGCCGATGCGCACCCAGGCCATGCCCTCGGTGATCTGATCGCGGGCAACCACGCGCTGCACCACGGAGTCCACATTGGTCATGGTGGGCGCAATGGTGGCACCAGCGAAGAAGCCGATGATGGAGAAGACCAGGAGGTTGGGCGCCACCCCTAGCGCGAGGAAGCCCACCGCGAGCAGCGCGGCGAACACCACAGTGCGCTTCCACAGGGGCATGGTCCAATGCCGCGAGCCGTAGTAGAGCCCGCCAAGGAGCGAGCCAACGGACAGCACCGCAAGGATCAGCCCGGACACGGACTTCAGGCCGTGCTCGTCCGCGAAGGCAACCGCGGAGATGTCGAAAGCGCCAAACATGAGGCCAATGGCGGTGGCGATGAGGGATACGGCGAGCACCGCGAGCGGGATGCGAATGCCAAGGCCAACACCGCCCGTTGCGGATCGCTTGGGCGGCTCCGTTGCCTTTTGGGACAGCAGAATCGAGATGCCGATCAGCATGCCAACGGTGCACACGATGAGCCCAAGCGGCGCCCAGATGGCCGTGGCGAGGATGGTTGCGAGCGCCGGGCCGCCAATGAACAGCACCTCGTCGAGTGAACCCTCTAGCGCAAACGCAGTGTGAATCTCCTGGTCCGAGTGCAGCAGGTTGGACCAGCGCGCTCGCGTCAACGATCCCAGCGGGCCGCTGATGGAGCCAAAGGCCACAGCGAGCCACAAGAGCCATTCGGGTCCGTGGCTCATCGCGGTCCAAATGGCAATCGAGACGCCAATCACGAACATCGCGGTGAGGGGAATCATCGCCGCACGCTGCCCCACGCGGTCAACGAGGCGCGAAGTTGGCACGGTCTGCAGGGCCCACACAAAAGTGCCGATTGCCGCGACCCGGCCGGCCATCTCGTAGCTGTCGTACTGAATCTGGACCATGAGGATCATCGAGATGTTGAACATCGAGATGGGCAGGCGCGACAGTAGCCCGGAGAACGCGAAGGCGCGTGCCCCTGGCTTGGCGAGAATCCCGCGATATGTGTCCAGCACGGGTCAATGTTCCCACGGCTGTGGCGAGACGCTTACCGAGCGGTTAGTTGTGCCCGACGCTACGGCGAGTCTGGCGGCCCCGTCACCTCTGGACTGTCGCCAGTTGGTAAGACCCCCGGGCCCAAGTCTGCCGGGCCCGGCTCGGCCCCGGCGGGGTTCCCAGCACCAGGGGAAGGTGGGGGGAGTGAGTTGGTGCGGTGGCGTCGGACATCTTGAGTGATGAGCAAGGTGGCGCCCCCAATGATCACCAAAATCGCAAGCCCAATCCCGCCCCACATGAGCCACGGCTTCCAGTAGAACTGGGGAGCCGCTGCGGCGACAATCTTGATGTCGTTGCCGGAGAGTAGATCGGCAAGACCTATCGTCACGGTCTTGCCATTGATCTCACCGGCCGTTGCGCTCGTCACGAGGCCGGGGAAGCTGAAGGTGAGCGAAACGTCGAGGGATCCGCTGAGGAGCGCCACCGCGGCTGGTGTGACACCGCTGCCGGCCATGAGGCTCGCAAACTGGCCCGAGGGAATCGAGACCACGTAGGTGTCCTCGGTGTGCACCAGGGAGGCTTGCCCGCTGAACGGAAGCTGGGATGTGAATTGGGAGAAGCTGTCAGCGAAGGCATCGAGCGGCAGGTTGGTGCCGGTCATCTTGACCCCACTGAGGTCGCCCTCCGAGTAATCCTCAACCGACACCTGGCCGGGGTAGTCCTTGGCAAGCGCGAGGTACTCGTCCGAGGACGTGATGATGCCTTTGAGGTCAGTGAGGTCCAACTTCGCTTGCGACTCAAGTTGGGCGCGCGCCTCCGCATTGGCCGCGATGATCGCCACCTGGCTGAAGGTGTCATCCGGGTGCACTTGCGTGTCCGAGGTGAGCCGCAAGCAACCGGCGAGCGTCGCCACCGTGAGCAGCGCCAGCGCGGCCAAGCGGAGCCCAGACTTCACTTGTGGTCCTTGCGGTTCTTCCACGCGAGGTAGCCGACCGTGCCAATCATCGCTAGCACCAGCACCACGCTGATGACGATGATCGGCAGGCCCGAACTATCGGACGAACTCTGAGCAACCTCAAGCGGCAGCAACGTCATAGCGCTACCTTGCCACACGTTGCATCAGGTGGCGTTTGGGGTTTCCTCAGGTGCTGCGACCTCAACCGCTGCGTCCTCAACCGCTGCGACCTCAGCAGGCGCCGCCTCTTCAACAGCTGCCTCGGCAGCGGCTGCATCCTCAACGGGCTTGGAGCCGCGCTTGCGCACCACGAGCAGCGTGATCACCACGGCGGCGACAACCAACAGAGCGATCGCCGCGAGCAGGATCCACAGCATGTTGGAAGAGTTGTCCACCGCCTTGCCCTCGGCGTGGAGCGTGGCGGGAGGGTCGAGCAGGTTCCACGTTACGGTCTTGCCGTCGTCAGAGATGGTTCCGTTGGCATCGGAGACCTTGCCGGGGAAGGTCACCGCGAACGTGAACTCCGCGCCAAGTGCCGCGGGATCCATGCCGCCGGTGTCCGTGTCCTCGGTGTTCCAGGTGCCATCGACGATGAACGTGTCGCCCTCGCGAGTGATGGAGACGTCCGAGCCGTCGTCGCCGGAATCGAATGAGTCGAGCGGCTGGTTCTCGAACGAGTAGAGCTTGCCGATGTAGCCATCTTCGCTGTAGTCCTTGACGGTGGCGCCTTCGAGGTCGCCGCTGACGTCCCCAGTCATCTCGCCCAGGAGGTCGTCGTCGGACATCCCCAGCGAGTCGCCTATGCCGGACTGAATTGCAATGAGCATCGACCCATCAATGGTGTCGTCACTGTTGATGGTGAGATCAACCTTGCCTTTGAAGCAACCGGCGAGGGTCACAACTACCAAAATGGACAGGGCGGTGATCTTGAGGGCGCTCTTCATGGCCCACACCCTCCCACAGTGTGGTGAATCCCGCTAGCCACGGGTCACGGCTATTGCTGGCGCACGCGGGCGGGACGGCGCCGCTGTTGTGGCGCACGAGGCCAGAAGGTCAGTGCGGCCGTTGCGGCAACGAGGATCGTCATCCCTATGGCTGGCAACGGTGAATGAACCGCAATGGCGTTCGCGCGCGCCTCAAGGGTGGGCGGACCACCCACCAGATCCCACGTGACGGAGTTGCCGTGGATGGTGCCATTGGAACTCGTCACTTTGCCGGGAAACGCAATGGTGACGGTCATATCGGGCCTGGCACCCGCGTCGTCCGCCTGTGCTGCTTCCGTGGAAGACGCCTTGCCACTGACCACAAACTCGTCGCCCTCGCGCGTGATCCCGAATCGATCGCTCGTGGGCGCAAAGCTTGCGAGCGGCTCATCACGGAACTCCACGTGGATGCCCGAATAGCCGCCTTGTGAGTATGGGTGGGTCCAGGAGCGCTGGAAGCTGGTTTGGAGCCCGGAATCGTCATAGAGACCCTGTGCAACGTCGGCATCCGAGCCGCCCATTGCGGCCCCCGAGCCGGTCTCAAGCGCTATGACGTACGCGCCGTCCACGGTGCTGTCCGCCTTGACGGTCATGTCCGCGTTGAACCGCAGGCAGCCACTCAGGGTGAGCGCCGCTATGGCGGCGAACCCAAGCGCGGCAATGCGGCGTCTCACATTGGAAGGGTGGCACGCGCGCTGGCGCGTGGGCGGGAGGCGCGCCCCGCCGCTGCTAGCCCCCGAGCGCCTCTGTCACTACCTCACGGGCAGCGGCCTGGACCTCGCCAAGATGC
>CAYMRO010000189.1:0-4126 GCA_964392875.1 uncultured Demequinaceae bacterium | reverse complement strand
CGGCGGCCGGGTGGCGCCGACGCGGGGCGGACGCGGGGCGGACGCGAGTCGGGCCAGCGCGGGCGCGGCGGCAGGAGCCAGCTAGGCCCGACGCTCGGGCCAGGTGCGCTGCAACGCTCGGCCAATCGGGCCTGGCGCTATGAGTAGTCGGGCGCGGGAGGAAGGCCAAACACTTCCTCAAGAGTTTCGATGCCCTGCCCGCGCATGTATTGCGCGAGCTCCACACCCACGTAGCGCCAATGCCACGGCTCCCATTTGTAGCCCGTGACCGCGGAAGCGCCCTTGGGGTACCGCTCGATGAAGCCGTAATCCGCGGCGTGCGCAACAAGCCACTTGCCGGATTTGGTGGTGGCGTAGCACTCCTTGATGTGGCAACCATCGGGGTCGTACACGTCCAGCGTGAGTCCCGTTTGGTGCTCCGAGTAACCCGGGCGGGCGGAGAAAGTCTCGGCCGCCTTGACGCCATCGGACGCCGCGTAGTCCTGAAACAGCCCCTTCTGGAAGTTGTAGGAGCGGTACGCGGTGGAGACGATGAATGGCGCGTCATCGTCCTTCGCCGCCTTGTACATCTTCCCCAGCGCGCGCTGGGCGGGCTTGGTCAACTGACCGCCGCCGGGCACGGTGACCGTCTTGAGGTTGCGCGGCTCATAATCCGAAGGGTCTATGGGCCGCTGCTTGTTGACCACCACCCAGATGGACGAGGGATCGTCGATCGAATACTGGGCGAGATTGATTCCTGGCGAGACCACGGGCGCCGGCGCCGGGCTGGGATGGGCCGTCGCCGTGGTCGTGACGGCAACCACCACCGGGGTGACACGTGCGCGCGGAGTGGCGGCTGGCTGCAGCCACGACGCCACCAGAACGCCCGCCGCCGCGCACAGCGCCGCGAGCACCCCCGTCACAAGCCACCGGGTGGAATTGCTTCGCATTACCTCGCCTTAGCCGCAACGATTGCGCCGTACAGTTCCCGCGCAGGAACTCCTGCGAGCGGCGCGAGGTCGCTCGCAACGTCCTTGGCCCGCTCACCAAGGCGCACGCGATCCACGCCCTCGGCAACAGCATTGGCGAGGCTCAGGGTCGCGGGAGGTGCCCCGGCCACGCACACCACAATCTCACCGCGCACACCGGGCGCAGCCCACTCGGCGAGCTCCGCGAGGCTCCCCCTGCGAGTTTCTTCGAACGTCTTGGTGAGTTCGCGGCTCACGGCAGCTGCGCGCGAGTCACCAAAGGCGCGAGCCATCGCGGCGAGCGAGTCCGCGAGCCGGTGCGGAGCCTCGAAAAAAACCAGAGTGCGCGGCTCGGAAGCGAGCCCAACGAGCATCCGATCCCGCTCGCCACCCTTGCGCGGCAAGAAGCCTTCAAACGCGAACCGGTCCGTGGGCAGCCCACTCACCGCGAGCGCGGCGAGTACCGCTGAGGGGCCCGGCAGCACGGTCACCGGCACCTCCGCGGCAATGGCCAGCTGGACCACGCGAAAACCGGGATCGGAAACGGTAGGCATACCGGCGTCGGTCACTACCAAGACCACCGCTCCCGCTGCCGCCTCCGCGACCAAGCCGTCCGCCTTCTCGCGCTCATTGTGGTCATGCAGCGCCACGAGCCGCCCAGCGATCTTGACCCCCACACCGCGCGCCAAGTCCAGGGTGCGCCGCGTATCCTCCGCCGCCACCACATCAGCGGAGCCCAGCGCGTCCACTAGCCGGGCCGATGCGTCAGCCAAGTTCCCAATGGGCGTGGCCGCGAGCACAATGCGTCCAGTCATGGGGCAAGCGTGACATACCGCGCGCGCCTATTAGGCTCTGCTTGTGCTGAACTCCGTGAGCGCCCGTTGGGACTGGCTGTGGCGCTGGCGCGTTGGCATCATGGTGACGCTCGTAGGAGTGGTCGCGGCCGCGCTGCGGTTCGTGGGTCTGGCGTTCCCCAACGCGCTCGTCTTTGACGAGGTTTTCTATGTACGCGGCGCCTTCTCGATCCTCAAATACGGGTACGAGGGCGACTGGACCGGCGACAACGATTGGTACGAGCAGGGCAACATCTCTGGCCTGCACACCACCGGCGACTTTGTGGTTCACCCCATGGTGGGCAAGCTGCTCATCGCGCTCGGCATGCATACGTTCGGCAATAACCCATTCGGTTGGCGCGTCAGCACCGCGCTGCTCGGCACGGCAACCTGCATCATCGTGGCGCTCATTGCTCGTCACCTGTTCCGCTCCACGCTCTTTGGCGGCATCGCGGGCCTCCTCATTGCGATTGACGGCACGTCCATCGTGTTGTCGCGGACCGCCCTGCTTGACAACTTCCTGGCGTTCTTTGTGACGGCATCGCTGGGGCTCATCCTCTTGGATCGAGCTCGGATGGCGCCGCGCGTGCTCGCCGCGGCGGCCGCCGAGCGAACGCGGCTGCACCTGGGACCGTATGACCGCATCCCGGGTTGGGGCCCGCGCACCGGCATCCACTGGTGGCGGTGGGCGGCAGTCGTCACGCTGGGCCTTGCGGCCAGCACCAAGTGGTCGGGCTTGTACTTTGCCCTCGCCTTCCTCGCCCTATCCGTGCTCTTCGACATCGTGGACCGCCGCCACGCAGGATTCGAGCGTTGGTTCCTGGGCGCTACCGTGCGCGCCGTGCCAACCGCGATCGGCTCCATTTTCCTGATGCTTGGTGTCTATGTGGCGACGTGGTGGAACTGGTTCGCCACCACCGGCTCATACGCTCGCGACTGGGCGCAGAATCACCCCGGCGAGGGCGTCACATGGCTCCCCGATTCCCTGAATTCGCTGCTCCACTATCACCAGCAGATGTGGCATTTCCACACCACACTCACCACGCCGCACAACTACATGTCCAATCCCTTTGGCTGGATTCTGCAGTTGCGTCCAACCGCGTTCTTCTTCCGCGATTACGACAACATCGATTGCGGCGCCTCGCGTTGCGTGAGCGCCATCCACGCGATTGGCCACCCGTTCATCTGGTGGGCGGGAGCCGCGGCGCTGCTCTACGCCCTGTGGCGCGTCATCCGTCACTTTGACCTACTGGCTCTCACGGTCTCGCTCGGCGTGCTCGCCGGCTGGGTGGTGTGGTTCCCCTACGCCTACCGCACCATCTTCACGTTCTACTCGGTGGCGTTCGCGCCCTTCCTGATCTTGACGCTCACGTGGGCGCTTAAACGCATTGCATTGCCCGACGCTCTGGCTGGGTACGCAGGTATTGACCGCTTTTCGAGGGGCGGAGCCTTTGCGGTAGCGGCATTCGTTGCCGTGTGCCTCATCTTTGCTGGGTTCTTCTTGCCCATCTGGACAGGCATGGTGATCCCCTATGAGTACTGGCAAATGCACATGTGGGTTCCCACCATCAAGAACCTCGACGGTCACACCATCATTGGTTGGGTCTAGCCCCAGCGCGCCCTTTAGCCGTCGCGGCGCTCGATGAGCCGCGACAGCACAATCGCCGAGCGCGTGGAGTCAACCTGCGGTGCGAGCCGAACGCGCTCCAGGGCCACTTCGAGGCTCGCGATGTCACGCGCCCTAATGCGGACCATCGCATCTGCTGCACCCGTGACGGTCCACGCCTCAACTACGTCGGGGATGTCGCGGAGGATTCGCGTAAGTTCCGCTGGGGCAACGTTGCCGCGGCAGAAGAGCTCCACGAATGCCTCGGTGTCGCGGCCGTCCACCTCGGGATCGATCACCACACCAAAGCCGCGGATGGCGCCGTTGGCTACGAGGCGGTCCACCCGGCGCTTGACCGCTGAGGCTGAAAGGCCAACGCGCAGGCCCATATCGGCGAACGTGGCACGGCCGTCCCTGCGCAGTAAGTCAATGAGTCGCTTGTCGAGTTCGTCGACGTGCATGATGCGCCTCCTCCAGTAACTGCAACCGAAACTTGCGCCACACTAGCAAAGTTCGCAGGTATCGCCAAGATTCTGGCGGCACATTGCACGGATTCGCTGTCATGCTTGGACCATGTCCCTCGCCTTTGAATCCCACCCGGCCCCCGCGTCGGGCCGCAATACGGTACCCACCACGGTGCTCATGTGTGCACCCGCTTATTTTGACGTCCTCTACGAGATCAATCCGTGGATGGACACATCAGTTGCCACGGGCACGGACCTTGCCGTGGCGCAGTGGCG
>CAYMRO010000188.1:0-4140 GCA_964392875.1 uncultured Demequinaceae bacterium | reverse complement strand
CTTGATGATGTCGCCACTCATTTTGGACACACCCAACTCGCGTTCAACGAAGGTGATGGGCACCTCCACCACCCTCCCGCCCGTTTGGACCACTCGCCACGTCATGTCCACCTGGAAGCAATAGCCTTGCGATTCAACGCCCGCCAGGTCCAACTCGGCGAGCGTCGTGGCGCGATACGCGCGGAACCCTGCCGTAGCGTCGTGCACCTTCATGCCCATCGCGAGGCGCACGTACCGATTGGCGTTGACGGACAGGAACTTGCGGCGCCACGGCCAATTCACCACCGAGCCGCCACGCACCCAGCGCGAGCCGATCACTAGCTCCGCACCGTCAAGGGCCGCGAGCAGCGACGGCAGATCAACCGCCCTGTGCGAACCATCGGCATCCATTTCCACCACCACGTCATAGCCGCGCGCCAGCGCCCACGCAAAGCCCTCGAGGTACGCCGCCCCCAAGCCAGCCTTTTGCGGACGGTGAAGGACGTGGACCTGGCTATCGCGCGAGGCCACCTGATCTGCCCACTCCCCCGTGCCGTCGGGCGAATTGTCGTCGGCCACCAGAATGTCCACGTTGGGCACGGCCGCTCGCACGGCCGCCAACTGCACCGGCAACGCTTCAGACTCGTTGTAGGTGGGAATGATGACCAGAGTGCGCATCACCATTCGTATTTATCCGCCATGCGCTTTCGCATAGCGAAGAACGGGATCAGCACTCCGAGGCTCAGGACCGCCCAGCGCTCCAGGCCCGCAACGTACGACGCCGGGGTCATGGATTGGCGCAGCGGCACCTCCGCGAAGAATGAGGCGGGCGTGAAGAGCTCTGTTTGATGGGTGACGCGCCCGTCCGGCAAAACAATGGCGCTTACACCTACCGTGGAGGCCTGGATGGTGGTGCGCCCAAACTCGATGGCACGCAGCTTTGTCATTGCCAGCTGCTGTGTGGATTCGGGGGTCAAGCCAAAGCTCGCGTTATTGGTTTGGACGATGACGAGTTCACCGCCGTCGCGCACAGACTGGCGCACTATCTCGTCGTACGCCACTTCAAAGCAGATGATGGTTGAGATAGTCACGGAACGCCCGGCCACCCCAGCCGGAAGATCCATCACTGCGGGGCCCTCACCCGCGAGAACATCCTTGGTGACGCGATCCACCGCAGAAGAAAAATGCCTGGCAAACCCCCGAATGGGGATGTATTCGGCAAAGGGCGCCGGGCGCTGCTTGCGATACTCGCCCAGCACCTTGCCTGCGGGGCTCCACAGCAACGAGACGTTGTAGCGGCCCTCCTCTGGTGTGAGGTCTTGCGTGCCAAGCAAGAGTGGCGCGTTCGCGAGCTCGGCCGCTTTGGTCACCCATTCAGCGGTTGTCTCATCCACGCGGGGGTCATAGTCCGCTGAGTTCTCCGGCCAGATCAGGAGGTCATATGGTCCGGGCTCGGCCAGCAGAAGCCTGCGCGTCTCGGCGAGGTGATTCTGCGTGACCAGGCGTGGCGTTTGGAAGGCGTCGAGCCCGTCGTTTGGCACGTTCCCCTGCACCACGCCGACACTGAGCGTGCCACTTTCGGGCTGCCCATTGATCGGTACAAAGATGCCGGAAAAAGCCAGCCCGATGGCAACTACCGGCCCGATGGCCACGTAGAGCCAGCGTCGGGCCCTACCGGCCTCTATGGCGAGGCCAATGACGGCGCCCGTGAGCATGACTGTCATGGAGACGAGGAGCGCGCCGCCCGCCCATGCAAGGTTCAGGAATGGCGCGTTGGACTGCGAAAAGGCCACCCGACCCCAAGGGAATCCGCCGAACGGCACCATGGAACGCAATTCCTCCATGGCGCCCCACAGCAGCGCGAAGGCAACAGGTTGCGCCCACGCTCGCGCATTAGTGAGCATCGCGGAGCGGCGCACGCTCGCCCACGCGCCCCCAAACAGCCCAAAGGCAAGGCCTTCCGCCACGCACAGCGCAATCCAGGGTATGAGGCCCACGGACGTGTACGCCCAATACACATGCGGGAGGAGGAACGCGATGCCGAACGCCCAACCAATGAGAACGCCCTTCCACGCTCCACAACGGCCAAGCGCAAACCACAGCAGCACGGCGGCCACGATGGCGAAGGGCCAGATGTTGGTATTGGGGAAGGCGAGCGCCATCAGAATGCCCGCGAGGACGGCAAGTCCCAGGCTCCTCAACAACGGCATTGCCAAAGCCTACGGTTTCCTAGACGTTCAGTACGCAACGACGCCCCGCCGCATCGCGGCAACGGCCTGATGTGCCGAGTTCCGGATGGTCGCAGAGGTGGTCGCGTCCGCGATCTGATCCAGTGCATCAATCACCTGCTTGCACCAGCGAACCATGTCTCCGGGCGCGATTTCTGCACCGGTCAGCACCGTAGCGAGCGTGCGGCCCTGCGCCCAGCCGTGGATGGGGCCAACGATGCCCCACTGCGGGCTGGGCAGCTCCGGCAGTCCTACCTCGGTGTGGAGATCGTCGATGCGCGCCCACGTGCGGGTAGTCTCGGCGAGCGCCCTGCCAAGCACGCCCTGTGGCCCGCCAGGAACGCGCGGGGTGCGGTTCTCGTCTTCTCGCCGGCCGTTGTAGAGCAGCGTGGAGACTGCCGCGGCGAGAGCCGGCGGATGCAGCTCTTCCCACACGCCCTTGCGCAGGCACTCGGCGATTACCAGGTCGTTCTCGGCGTAGAGCTTGCGCATGGTCTCCCCCGCGCCGGTGGGTTCATGGTCCACCGTGAGGTAGCCGAGTCGCAGCAGCACCGAGAGTCGCTTGTCGAATATCTTGGCAATGGAGCCCGTTGCCCGTTCGATTTCGCCAACCAGCCGGTCCTTCTCACGCAACGTGCGGAAGTAGCGCTCCGCCCAGCGCGCATGTGCTTCCCTGTCTGGGCACGTGTGACACGGATGGCGCTTGAGTTGCCTGCTGAGCTCGTCCACGGCATCGACGCTGGTACTGGGCCGTTTGTTGCGCTCTCGGTGATAAGTGCCCGACGCTTCACTCACCAAAGCGCCAAGATCTCGCCTATTGCGGGCGTTGCGTGGGTCACTGCCCTTGGGAACCCTGATGGTGCCAACCACGTCGATGCCGTGGTGCAGCTCCGCGATCGCCAAGCGGAAGCTGCGGCCTTGGTCCGTCACCACGGTGGGCCGCGGACTCTGGGGATGGGAATCGGGTTCCACGACCACGGCCAATCCCGCGCGGCGGCCGCCGCCAACTCGCACCACGTCTCCGCGCCGCAAGCCAGCGAGAGTGGCCGCTGTTGCCTCGCGTCGGGCCTGTCCTGAAGCTTTTGCCGCGTCCTTCTGCGCCCTGTTGATCTTCTCGCGGATGGCCGCGTACTCCATGAAATCGCCCTTGTCGCACGCCGCTGCCTGGCGGTAGCCCGCAATGGCGCCATCGAAGTCGCGAGCCCGCCTAGCCTTGCCCACCACGGACTGATCGGCCTGGTATTGGGCGAACGACAGCTCCAGGACCTCGCGCGCACGGCCCTCACCCATGGTAGCCACCAGGTTGATGGTCATGTTGTAACTGGGCTGGAATGAGCTGATGAGCGGGTATGTGCGGCGCGATGCGAGGCGGCCAAGCTGGCTCACGTCAAAGCCGGGGTGCTCAACGACCACAGCGTGGCCCTCGATGTCGATGCCGCGCCGGCCCGCACGGCCCGTCAGCTGGGTGTACTCCCCCGCTGTGAGGTCTTGGTGCTGCTTCCCGTCCCATTTGACGAGCTTTTCCAGCACCACTGAGCGCGCGGGCATGTTGATGCCGAGCGCGAGCGTCTCCGTGGCGTAGACCACCTTGATGAGGCCGCGCAGGAAGAGCTCCTCCACCACCTCTTTGAAGAGGGGAATCAGGCCCGCGTGGTGGGCGGCGAGACCCGCCTCGAGGCGCTCGCGCCAATGGGTGTAGCCCAGCGCGCCCAGGTCTTCCGTAGGCATGCCAGCACAGCGTTCGTCGACGATCTCGCGGATCAGCTCGCGCTCGGCCGGCCCCGTCAGGCGCAGGCCGGCACTGAATACCTGATCTACCGCGTCTTCGCAGCCCGCTCTGGAGAAGATGAACACGATCGCTGGCAACAGGCCGTTTGCATCGAGTTGCTCCACCACCGCAAAGCGCGGGGGCGCGCGTCTGGGGCGAGGGCGG
>CAYMRO010000187.1:2374-4203 GCA_964392875.1 uncultured Demequinaceae bacterium | reverse complement strand
CTCCTCGCCGCGTGCAGCCCGGACCCCGACGTCACCCCAACGGCGCAGCCCACGGCGGCGGAGCCAACCACCGCGCCCCAGACCAACTCGCCGTCGCCAACGGCACCCGGCCCCAGCGTCGGGCCGCTGGTAACCACCCCACTCACGGTGGCCAACGGCACCAAACCGGGCGCAGCCAACGGCCAGTCCCTGCAGATCCCACAAGGCTGGACCGCGGAGGTGTGGGCCAATGTGCCGGGAGCGCGCCTCGCCGCGTGGTCGCTGGACGGTGCGCTGCTCGTCACGAGCGCGGCCAAAGGCACCATCACTCGCCTCACGCCCACCAGCCCCGGCACGGCACCCACAGCAAAGACCCTGATAAAGGGCCTGAACAGCCCTCAGGGCGTCGCTTTTGCGCTCAATGGCAAGGTGCTCGTGGTGGGGGAGGGCACTCGCATCGTGACCTACGACTATCGCGATGGGGACGTCGCCAACCGGCGCGTGATCGTGGACAACCTCCCCACGGGCGGGCACGGCGCAAAGGGCATCGCGGTCAATGGCGACACGGTCTATTACAGCCTGGGATCCTCGGGCAACCGAGTGCCCGAGGACCGCACCGCAAAGCCGCAGCGTGCCAGCGTGTGGCAAGTGGGGCTGGACGGGGAGGGAAACAGCATCGTGGCCACCGGCGTGCGCAACGGGATGGCGCTCGCGATAGCCCCGGACCACACCCTATTCACGGGCGTGAACCAGATGGACAACCAGCCGTACCCCTTTGACGATGGCACGGGCGACTACGGCAAGGAGGTTCCCGAGTACATCAACGAGAACCCCGTGGACCAGGTCACGCGGCTCACTCAGGGCGTCGATTTGGGCTGGCCGCTGTGCGTGCCGGACACGCGCGAGACACCAGACCTGCTGAGCGTCCCATTCGTCAACGATCCCCAGTTCAACGCCCACGGTGACGAGCTCGATTGCGCGAGCCTCCCGCCCACCATGCTGGGCTTGCCCGCGCACAGCGCGCCGCTTGGGCTGTCCTTCACGGCAGGCACGGGTTTGGAGCGGGTGATTGGCAGTGGCGCCCTCATCACCACCCACGGCTCGTGGAATCGCGAGGTGCCGCGCGCGCCCGGCGTGGCGTTCAGCCCGTGGGATTCCGCTACCAATTCCTTGGGCGCCACAGTTCCGCTGGTAGGCGGCTTCCAGTCCGACGCTGGGGGTCGGTGGGGCAGGTCCGTTGACGCGGTAGTTGGTCCAGATGGATCGCTCTATGTGACCGACGACGCAGCCGGGTTGGTCTATCGCGTGACGCCGGGTGCCTAGCCGCGATCCCACGCGATCGCGACGAGGCGGCGCAGCACGTCTAGGTCAATGTCCTCAAGCTTGTTGACGTAGACGCAGCCCATGCTGTCCTTGAACTTGCCCAGTTGCGGCAGGAGTTCGGCTCCGGCCGGTTGGTCCTTGAGCCAATACAGCGAGAGTTTGGCCTTGCGCGGCGAGAAGCCCGCCTTGGGCCACACCCCGCTGCCGCCAGGGGTGCCGTCCGCCACGTACAGGTGGCTGCCGTAGCCCACGATGGACGGACCCCACATGACGGGCTCGGCTCCCGTGACCTCACGGAAAATCTCATCGAGTCGGTGACCCTCTTCGCGGCGCCGCGAGGTGGCGGCGGAGTCCAGAAACTCCTCGACGCTCGCATCTGTTGGCTGGGTCTTTGGTTCACTCATGGTTTCTCCTTACATTTGCGCTAGCGAGCCAGGTCTCGCTTGCGGAAGCCGGCCGTCCCCACCACGAGGAAGCCCAGCGTGAAGAGCGAACCGTCACGATTGCCATAGACCGTCAATGATGTG
>CAYMRO010000187.1:0-2364 GCA_964392875.1 uncultured Demequinaceae bacterium | reverse complement strand
GTGCCCACCACCAGAAACCCAAGCGTGAACAGCGAGATCCACATCAGCCCAGTCCAATCGATCTCCGCGGCCGCCGTGTGGGGCACGTGCCAGAACGGGCTGATGCCTAGCACCCAGTCGTCGAGCCCAAAGGTTGGTCCCAGTAGCGTCAGCGCGAACGAAATCAGCACGCCGCCCCATGCCGCGAGCATCACTTTGGGCCGCGCCCCGGTGATCGCGGCCGAGAACGCGATCACGGTCCACACTGCGGGGATGATGACGGCCGCCTGCGCGAATCCGTCGCTAAAACTCACGCCCAGATCCGAGGTAGACGCCTGCCACGAAATGATCGTGCCCGCGATCAACACAAAGATGGCGGAGCCCACGAACGCCAAGACCACATTGCTCCCAAAGTAGCGAGGGCGCGCGGTGGCGGTCGCCATGATGGGCTCCACCCGGTCTTCCATCTCTTCAGAGCGCACCCTGATCATGGTCTGCACGCCAAAGATGGAGGCGATGATGCCCACCATCGACAGAATCGTGACGAGGAACGCGCCAGCTATGGCGTCATGCGTTGCCGCACCTGCAGCGAGCACCGCCTGCACAGCAGGATTCGACGCGAGGATGTCCGGGAGCGACGTTGCCAGGAACCCAAAGACGAACCCGAGCGCCACAAACGCAATGCACCACGTGACAAACGAGCCCTTGTTGAGCCGCATCGCGAGCCGCATGGTGCCGAGCACCTTGCCGCGGTCTGGGCCCGGCCCGGGAGTGATCTTGCCTTGGCCAAAGTCGCGCCCGCCTTCCAGCGCAAAGGCCGCCGCAAGCAGGACGAGCGTGAGGGCCACCGCAAGCATCAGCGGCCACCAGATGTTGCCCGCTGCCGGCCGAGTTTCCGTCATCCACGACAAAGGGTTGAGCCAAGCTGTCCACGCGGGTGCCTGAACCGCGTAGAGGAAGCCCCGCAGCATGAACAGCGTGCCAAGCACGGAGACGGCAACGGAAGTTGCGGTGCGCGCATCGGCAGCGATTTGCGCCGCCACGGCCGCTATGCCGGCACCCATCCACCCCGTGGCGGTGAAGGTGGCGCCCAGCAATAGCGACGCCTCGGGGTCGCCGCCACACAGAATCGTGACAAGTGCCGCAACGAGCCCAACCACCAGCGAGCCAATGAGCGCCAAAGCGACGCCGGTGAAGAGCCGACTTGAGCGCCCAAGCACGCCCGACGCTAACAATTCAGCCTGGCCCGAATCCTCCTGACCTCGGGTTGCCTTGATGACGGCAAAGACCGCGCCGAGCCCCGTGAGGAATCCGCCAATCGCGAGCGCACGCCACGCGTTGAAGCCGTCCGCCGTGGTGAGGTCGTACGCGGGGCCAAAGATGATCGCGAGCGCGGGGTTTGCCCCCACGGCGAGGGCGAGGGCCTGGCGTGCCTGTTCGGTGGGGAAGACCCACTGGTACACAAGCACAGAGGAAGCCGAGAGCAGCGTCGCAACCACCACCCAGGGCGCGAAGGACCGGCCGTCGTGCCTCATCGTGGTGCGCAGCAGCGGGCGCGCGCCCACCAAGGTTGCTGTCACTGCTTCGCCTCGTCGTGATCGTAGAGCTTGAGGAAGAGCGCCTCGAGTGAAGGCGGCTCCACCGTGAGCGATCTGATGCCAAACGGGGCGAGCACCTGCATGGCATCGCCAATGTGCGCGGAATCCACGGTGGCGGCCAGCCGCTCCCCGTCCACATGAATCTCCTCAAAGCCCGTGAGTTCCTCGGGCTGGGGGATCGTGGCGAGAGTGGCGTGCACGGTGGTGCGCGCCTTGCCGCGCAGATCCGTGAGCGTTCCCGTCTCCACGATGAGGCCGTCGCGAATCACGCTGAGCCGGTCCCCGAGCGTCTCGAGCTCGGACATGATGTGGCTCGAGAGGAGCACCGTCACGCCACGAGCCTTAGCGGCGCCAACAACGTCCTGGAAGACCCTCTCCATGAGCGGGTCCAGGCCCGAGGTGGGCTCGTCGAGAATCAGCAGCTCGGCGTCGGAGGCGAGCGCGGCAATGATCGCCACCTTTTGGCGGTTCCCCTTGGAGTACTGCCGTCCCCGCTTGGTGGGATCCAGCTCAAATCTTTCAACGTGTTCCGTGCGCCGCGCTTCATCGAGCCCACCGCGCAGCGCGCCCAGCAGGTCTATGGCCTCGCCGCCCGTCATGGACGGCCACAGCGACACGTCGCCAGGCACGTAGGCGAGCCGCCTGTGCAGCTCCACGACGTCCTTCCACGGGTCGCCGCCAAGCAGCGAAACGGTGCCACCGTCGGCCTTCAGTAGCCCAAGGAGAACGCGGATGGTGGTGGATTTGCCGGCGCCGTTGGGGCCAAGAAACCCGTGCACCTCGCCCT
>CAYMRO010000186.1:0-4253 GCA_964392875.1 uncultured Demequinaceae bacterium | reverse complement strand
TTGCCGCGCGCCATTTCTTCGAGCCGCGCTATGCGATCCCCCATGGGCGGGTGGGTGCTGAACAGCTTCGCTACGCCCTCGCCGCGGAATGGATTGGCGATGAACATGTGGCTCACATTCTCAAGTTTGGGGTCGTGCGGCAGCGGCTTGGCCGCCGTGCCCGCGTCGAGCTTGCGAAGGGCCGACGCTAGGGACAGGGGGTCGCGCGTAAGTTCAGCGCCATCGTGGTCGGCATCGTATTCACGCGTGCGCGAGATCGCCATGCGGATGAGCGTGGCCGCGATGGGCGCGAGGAACAGCAGCGCGAGGGTGCCGAACACGTTGTCGCGGCCGCCAAACCAGAACAGCATTTGGGCAATTGCCGTGATCATGCCCGCGAAGGCTGCGGCCACCGCGGAGATGAGTACGTCCCGGTTGTAGACATGCTGGAGTTCGTGCCCCAAGACCCCTCGCAACTCGCGCTCGCTGAGGAGCGCGAGAATGCCGGTGGTGCAGCACACGGCCGCGTTCTTGGGATTGCGACCGGTGGCGAAGGCGTTGGGAGCGTCGGTTGGCGAGACGTACAGCGCCGGCATGGGCTGGTTCGCTTCGCGTGACAACTCGCGCACGATGCGATACATCGCGGGTTGCTCTACCTCGGTGACAGGGCGCGCATGCATGGCGCGGATCGCGAGATTTGCCGAGTTCCAGTAGCCGTAGAACGTGCCGACGAGGCCAAGGCCAACGAACAGCCACAGGTACGCGCCCCCCGAGACGAAGGAGCCCACGCCAAGCAGCACCACCCACATGGCGACGAACAAGCCAAAGGTCTTAGCCCCGTTGAAGTACTTCTTGCCCACTTACTCTCCCTATCGAGTGCCGCACCGTTGACAGCGGCCATCCTATGAACGGTTCGGGGTAGGGGTGAGGTTCCCGACGAGAAGGTGCTTCGGCGAGCCGCGCGACTCGTGCGTCCCTCCTGGGCGCGAAAATTCACCGTCCAGGGGGACCGGCGGCTGGTCCGTCCCCCGTGAGCGCGAAGGTTGCGGGCAGGTCGCGACGCAAAAGGGTTGCGGGCAGGTCGCGACCCAAAACGTTGCGGTTAGGTTCCAACCCAAGCGGTGATGCGGGCAGCTTCCAACCCAAGCGGTGATGCGGGCGCGGCTTGCCCTTCCCTGCGGGCTAGACGCGGGAGCGGCCCAGGGCTACGTCGGTCATTTCCTCGCGGTCAACGACCTTGATGCGCTCGCGGCCGTGAGGCTCGCCAAGCGCACGCTCGTGAGCGTCAAGCACTTCCCAATCGCGCCACTGGACAACGGGAACGCCGCGTTCCTTGAGCAGCCGCAGGATGTTGTCCGGGCTGAGCTGCTCGGGGCTCGCCTGCGTCTCCTCGTACAGGGTTGCAGCGTCCTCGACCACATGAGAGATGGTCTCCGCGGCATCGGATTTGGTGTGACCAATGAGGCCAACAGGGCCGCGCTTGATCCAGCCCGTGGCGTAGAAACCGGGAACAGCGGCACCGGTGTCGTCAATGACGCGACCCTCGACGTTACGGATCACGCCCTTGTCATTGTTGAACGGTACGCCCTCGATCTCGCTGCCCCAGTAGCCAACGGCGCGGTACACGGCCTGCACCGGGTAGTCGACGAACTCCCCCGTGCCGGTGACGTTGCCATCACCCGTGAGGCGCATGCGCTCCACGCGCACGCCGGCAACGTGGCCGTCTTCGCCCAGCACCTCGGCGGGCGACTGCAGGAAATGCAAGTGGATGCGCCGCGAGGCGCCAGTGGGCTCCTTGAGTGTCCAGTCCGTGAGCGTCTTAACCACTTGCTTGGTCTGGTGATTGGACTCCACGGCGGCCATGGAGCCGTCGTCAAATTCGTAGTCCTCGGGGTACACGATGATGTCGACATCGGGCACGTGACCCAGCTCGCGCAGTTCCAGCGGCGAGAACTTCACCTGCGCCGGGCCGCGCCTGCCAAAGATGTGAACATCGGTCACAGGGGACTCGAGCAGGCCTTCGTGAACGTTGGCCGGAATCTCGGTTGGCAAGAGATCCTGGGGGTGCTTCGCGAGAATTCTGGCAACATCGAGCGCAACGTTTCCCACGCCAAATACTGCTACCTCGCGGGCCGTCAAAGGCCACGTGCGCGGAACGTCGGGGTGGCCGTCGTACCACGACACAAAATCGGCGGCACCATACGAGCCATCCAGGTCAATACCAGGGATTTCGAGGTTCGCGTCGTAGAACGAGCCGGTGGCGAAAATGACCGCGTCGTAGTGCGCGCGGAGGTCGTCGAGCGTCAGATCCGTGCCAATGTTGACGTTCGCCAGCAACCGGATGTCGCCGCGCCCAAGGACGTTCGCGAGCGCCACAATGATCTGCTTGATGCGCGGGTGATCTGGCGCCACGCCGTAGCGGACCAGACCAAAGGGCGCGGGCAGTCGCTCGATGATGTCGATGGAGACGTCGAGCCCCTGTTTGGTGAGGATATCGGCAGCGTAGGTGCCGGCTGGGCCTGCGCCGATGATGGCGACGCGCAGCGGTCGTTGGCTAGTCACAAGGCTCGTTTTTCTCGCGGGGGCGGTGGTCGCGCGGCGTGAGCCGCAACGGCACCAGAGTATAGACATACCGGCGCGCCGTACACACGCCCGGCTCTGGGCGGCGGCGCACCTAGGGATGCCCGACGCTGAGGCTGGCTCGCGTACCCCCGTCGCGATCGCGGGGTGCCGGCCCGGTGGTTGTCCCCACCACAAAGTGGGTTGCGAAGGGCACAGAGGATGTCTCCTCGCCGGCGCGCAGTGCGAGCCCAACGTGGGCAAACAGCGCTCCCTTCCGCACAGCGTCCTGAACCACCGTCGTAAGCCGCTGCGGTGCCAGGCTGGGGATGTGGTTCCCGTCGTAGCCCGTTACCGAGACATCGGCGGGGACATCGAAGCCCCGCTCCTTGAGGCCCTCCATGACGCCCTCTGCGAGAGCGTCCGTTTGACATACGATCGCGGTTGGCCGGGGGTCCATCCGCATGAGGACGTCCACCGCTTCGATGGCCTCTTCGCGGGCGGCGCGAGCCGTCTGGAAGATGTAGGTGGGTACCAAGCCTCCCTCGTGAAGCCCCTGGAGCCGGCCACGTGTTGCCGGATTGGCAATCTCATTGAGGGGCATGGGAGCCACGAGCCCCGAGACCGAGAACGTCGAGTACCGCATGGTGACGGTGGCAACGTGGACGTGGCCCAGGTCCTTGAGGTGCACGGCCAAGGCCCTCATGGGTGTGAGGTCATCCACGTGGATCATCGGCGGGGGAGCCTCGGGCCCAGAACTCTCGAGGTAGGCGAGAGCTATCCCCCGTTGCGCCGTGATCTGCCGCACCTGCGCGATGTCGTGGAATGAGGAGAGCACAAAGACGATGTCGACGGGCGTCGTCGCGAGCATTTCCGCAAAGCCAGGAGAATCGATCGCGGGCAGCAGCATGACCGCAACGCCGTGTTCCGCGAGCGTGGAGTGGAGTCCACGAATAACACCGAGTGAATGCGCGTCCTGCAGGGTGGTGGCAATGGACCCAAAAGTCACGACGGCGGCAACATTGGTGTTGCCTACCGCGAGCCGACGCGCTGGTCCGCCGGGACCCTCGTAGCCCAAACTTTCGGCAGTCGCGAGCACCCGCTCCACTGTCTCGACCGCGAATCGTCCTTCACCGCGAAGAATCAGTGATGCCGTGGAGGGTGCCACCCCGGCGAGCGCAGCTACGGCGCGCACGGTGGCTCGGGGGCCAGTCATTGGCCACCCCGCGCGGCACGTGGGCTCGCCACCGAATTGCCGGCGCGCATGGTCAGCTGCATGAGCGCCGGCTGGGGCGAGCCGCCCAGCAGTAGAGTTCTGGCCTGATCGGCGAGGAGCCGTCCCTTCTCGAAGGGGTCTTGCGTCACGGTTGTCAGCACGAGCGGCGCCAGGAGCGGGAAGTCGAGGCCATCAAACCCTGTGACGGACACGTCGTTGGGCACGTTGAGGCCCGCCTCGCGCAACGCCGTCACGACGCCAACGGCAAGTACGTCGCTGTGACACACGATCGCTGTGGGGAGATCGGGAAGTTCAAGGAACGCACGGGCCGCGAGTTCGCCATCGACTTCGCTTGAGTGTGTCGCCTCGAAGATGGGGCCAACCGCTAGGCCCGTCTGCACCATGACCTCGAGCCGCTCACGCGTGGGGATGACGTCGATGTCGCGAAGGTTGGGCATCTCAACCAGCCCACGGTGCATGCGGTGATGAGACAGCGGCA
>CAYMRO010000185.1:2000-4308 GCA_964392875.1 uncultured Demequinaceae bacterium | reverse complement strand
TCTACCCGGGCGCGCTATATGACGTACTCAATGCCGAGGGACTTCTCGCGCCGAGCACTGATTCCGGCAACTAGTTGCTCCGAGTCCGACTGAGGCGCTCGTGTTTGTCGGTTGCCTGGACTCGTGTGTCTATCGCCTAGCTGCCCGGAAGATCAAGGAGGTCGCCAAGCGGGCGCCGGAGCTCTGCGGCGAATGTCGCCGTCAAATGGTCATCGTCCCGGTAGACCAGGACGTCGTCGATCAGTGCAGGACATTTTGCTGTGCAGAGATAGTCGGTGAATGAGACCCACGAGCCGCCGTGATTTTCTACGCTGGCTCGCACAACTGCGCCGATTCGAGCGTGCGCCCTACCCACGGAAGTCGCACATAGTTGCGCGGCATAGGCGTGCTCGGAGAGACAGCTGACTGGGTCGGACGTCCATTCGGGCGTGTCACCAATCCACACGAGTCTTGCACCTGTCGGTGTCGCCCCAGCGATGTCGGCGACTCCATTGGCGAATCGCGAATCCGACGTGGGCTCTCCTTCATCCGTGGAATAGCCATACCAGCCCGACGCGACAACGACGTCTGCATCGCTTGATGCGAGGGTCTGTAGCGCCCATTTGCGCCACGCGTCGCACGCTTCGCCTCGGCGCTCGATATGGAGTCCGACCCAAGGTCCACAACCCGATCCGGTGATCACTACCAGCCGCCATCCACGTTCATCAACTATGGCGCGGAGGGCCGGGATCCACTGCTGTGCGTGCGAGTCTCCGAAGAGCACCATAGTTGGTGCGGATTCCTGGTTGCTCCCGTAGATGCAGGTGTGTTGGCCGGCTCCAGGCTTCTCGACCGGCTCGCCACATGTCGACGTGTCGATTTGCGGTAGGTCACTTCGGGCCTCCGTAAGCCCTGGGCGCAAATTGGCCGGAACGACGGATTCGTGAGTCCACTCGGTGTCTGTGAGCGCGATTGGCGCATATACCGGTGCGATAGCGTCGGCGGCGCTGGCCTGGTGCTGAGCGAGCACACCGGTGCCTACCGCCAATACGATGATTGCAGTCGTCGCCGCGGCCCACCAGCACAGCAAGTGCCCCGCCGTCACGCGAGTCATTGACCGCAACCGGAGTGCGGGCCGCTCCACAAAGACATGAAGTGCGGCCGCGCAGAGGGCTATCGCCGCGCAAAGCGCTACCTGGGCCGCTATGCCAAGGGATCGTGAACCGCCAGTCACGAGGATCAACAGGGGCCAGTGCACCAGGTAGATCGCATACGACGCGTTCCCCACCGCTTGTACGGGCCGGGCGCGGACCACGCGTGCCAGGCCACGATGTCCGGGTCCGCCCACAAGCACCGCCGCGGCGCCGAGGACGGGAATTAGGGTCCACGCGTTGGGCCACGCTGGGGAAAATCGCGACACCAACACGCCGACGGCGATCATCAGCCAGCCGAGGGCGGCAAGCCACGGAGCCCAGCGTCGGGCCCCGCCCAGACGTGCGAAGACGAAGGCACTTGCCATTCCAACTATAAATTCCCACACCCGCGCCAGCGGATTGAAGAATGCACCGTTCCACACCTCCGGCGCGAGGGCGGCGAGGTTGAACGCGAGCACCAGCAGCGCAATGATCCCAAGCGGACGCAGGCGTCGGTCGTGGCGTGCTAGCGCCGCGAGCGCGATGACTATGAGCGGCGCGATCGCGTAAAACTGCCATTCGACCCCGAGCGACCAAAAGTGAGTGTAAGGCGACCCAAACCCGTCGTCAGCGTAATCACGCTGCTGCCACATGAGCCAGAGGTTCGATATGTTCGCGGCGGCTGCAATCGCATCCTTCGCCATCGAAACCAAACGCAGGCCGCCGCTCCACAACAGTTGGTCCACGGGCGCATATGTAAGCGCCGACGCGATCAGGGTCGCCAGAACCACAGTGAGGGACGCCGGGCCGAGCCTCAGTGCTCTCCGCGCAAAGAAGGTCTTGACGTTGAGGCGTTCGCCTCTGTAGGCCCGCTCCAACAATGGCCCGCCCACCACGAATCCGGACACGACAAGAAATATGTCGACTCCAACGAACCCGCCCCTAAGCGTCCCTGGCCACAAGTGGTAGATGACGACCGCAATTACGGCCACAGCCCGTAACGCCTGAATGTCGTCGCGCCAGCCGGTGCGGCGTGGCGCTGGAGGCTCGAGCAGCTGCGCGGCCTCCGCGCTCGCTACTTCCACCCGCTCCGGCATGGCCCAAGTATTCCGTGCAGTCCAACGAAAGACTTGCATTCGCCAACGGGCTTCGTGCACGGTGCGTGCCGTGCCGTGCCGTGCGGGGCCGGCGGCGCC
>CAYMRO010000185.1:0-1990 GCA_964392875.1 uncultured Demequinaceae bacterium | reverse complement strand
CAATACTGAGACCGGCGACTATCTCGGCCGCGTGAACGAGTAGTGTCCGCCAGAACAAAAGCACGCAAGCGCGCACTCGATATCCTCTTTGAGGCGGACCAGCGCGGCGAGAACATCATCGACGTTCTTGAGTCGCGTATTGCCGCATCCGGGCGCGAGACGCCTCTGCCGGAGTACTCACAGCAGATTGTGCGGGGCGTTGGGCAGCGCTGGCTGGAGATCAACGCCCTCCTCCAGGAGGCGTCGCCAGAATGGACGCTCGCGCGCATGCCTGCCGTAGACAGGGCAATCTTGCGCATTGGCGCATGGGAGATCCTCTCCAACTCCGAGGTGGCCACTGCGGTTGCGATCGACGAGGCCGTGGAGCTCGCGCGCGATCTGTCCACGCATGATTCGCCTGGCTTCATCAACGGCATCCTCGGCACCATCGCGCGCGATGCACCCGCGCTGCCATCTGCGGATGCGCCGGGGGAGTAGCAGGCACTTCGCCGCGTGTCAGACCCCTCTGCCATGGTGGAGACATGCAGCACCTCGAGTCGCTCGGCCCCGCCGACGCCGCCGCCCTAACCGGTGAGCAGGCGTTGGCATTGGCCGCCGCCTACGCCCGGCAACGCAATGCGCTCGACGCTGCTTTTGCGCCAGTTGCGGCGCGGCTCGATGACCTATCAACCGGCCCCTCACGCTTTGCTCGCTGGAAGGGCTTCTCAAGTGCCGCGGCGCTCCTTGCCGGCCGGGTTGGGATTGCTCCGTCCGACGCTCACCGCCTAATTTCGCTGGGCCGTTCACTTGAGCGCACAGTAGTAGTGATGCCCGACGCTGTGGTTGAAACTGACGCTGTGGTTGAGACAGGCACTGTGGTTGAGAACGGCACTGTGGTTGAGTCGGCACCCGGCGGCGAGTTGGATTTAAGGGCAGGTGTCGAGGCGTCGCAGCAGTCGGCCGTAGCGGCGCCCACGCAGCCCATTCGCGTGGCGTCGCCCTTGGCGCGAGCCGCGCGTGCTGGCAGCCTCGGCGCCGAAAAGATCCGGGTCATCGAGGTGACGCTTGCCGCGATGACAATAGACACGGCTGACGTGGAGGAACTCCTGGTGGACTGCGCAAAGCGGCTGTCCATCAAGGAGCTGCGAATCCGGGCCTTGCGCGAATTCGCTGAGCGCGATCCCGACGGCTGGGCCAACCGCGAAATCGCTCAGCGCGAGGCGCGCCATTTGGTGTTTGTCAGCCAGCCCGACGGCATGGTTCGCGTCACCGGCGCGCTGGACACGGAAACCGCCGGCCACGTCAAGGCGCTCTTCGACGCCGAGGCAAAAGCCATCATGCACCGCCAGCGCAAATGGGCGGAGCACGAGCAGCAGAGCATTGGCCAAATCAATGCAGACATTCTCGCCACGCTCGTGAAGCACGCCAATGGCTGTGACAAGGCGACAACACGCCCCAAGACCACCGTGGTGGTGCGCATCGACGAAGCCGCTCTCAGGGCTGGCGTTGGTATCGCCACATGTGACGGCCTGGAGGGTCCCATGAGCGTGGAGACGTTGCGACGAATGGCAGTGGACGCAGAATTCTTGCCCGTTGTCATGGGCGGTGCATCTCTTCCGCTTGATGTTGGACGTGCGCGGCGCCCGTTCACTTCTGCGCAGGCAATTGCTTTGGGGGAGCGCGACAAGGGCTGCGCAATGTGCCACAACCCGTTGCCCTGGTGCGACAAGCACCACATTGAGTTTTGGTCTCGAGGCGGCAAGACCGATCTCCTCAATGGCGTGCATCTATGCGTGGGTTGTCACCATCGTGTGCACGATTGCGGATGGATAGTGGAGGTTGACGCGCACGGAGACGTGAGTTTCATTCCGCCTGCGAGCGTTGACCCGTACCGGCATCGACAACAGTCCAGCTCCGAACGCCTCGCCTCCTGAAGGTGCAAGGTGCGGCGGAGCGTGGGCAAAGGGCCGGCCCGGCAAGAACCTGGCCAGCAAGATGGGGGCCCGCGGTG
>CAYMRO010000184.1:0-4338 GCA_964392875.1 uncultured Demequinaceae bacterium | reverse complement strand
GACCAGCACGGGCATGCCGTCCGAAAGGAGCGCCTTGAGCTGCGTGGTGTCCCCCATGAGCCGCCGCACCATTTTCACGTGGTCCTCGCCAAACGCGGTGCCGCACGTGGCAACGGCATTCGTCACGCCCGCGAGGTGACACGCCATGACGTCCGTGTAGCCCTCCACCACCACGGTGGCGCGCTCCGAGCGAATCGTGCCTTTCGCGAGGTCAAGCCCGTAGAGCACTTGCGCCTTCTTGTAGAGCTGGGTCTCAGGGGTGTTGAGGTATTTGGGGCCCTGATCGTCGTCGTAGAGGCGGCGCGCACCAAACCCGATGACGTCGCCCGTGACCTCGCGAATGGGCCACACGAGGCGGCCGCGGAAGCGATCGTAGACGCCGCGTTGGCCGTCACTTACCAGGCCCGACGCGCGGAGTTCGTCTTCCGTGAAGCCCGCCTTACGGAGGTGTTCAGTAAGCGACGACCATCCCTTTGGCGCGTAGCCAACGCCAAAATGCGCGGCGGCATCGCGATCAAAACCGCGCTCCTTGAGAAACTCGCGGCCGGTGCGCGCCTCTTCGCTCGCCAACTGCTCGGCGTAGTACGACTGGGCAACGCGATGGGCGTCGATAAGGCGCTTGCGCTGCCCCGGCGCAGGGCCGCTGCGAGCGCCCCCCGCCTCATAACGCAACGTCACGCCCGCGCGTTCTGCCAGGTATTCCACCGCTTCCGTGAACGGCAAGCCGTCCATGCGCATGACGAACTCGATGACGTCGCCGCCCTCGCCGCAACCAAAGCAATGCCAGCGTCCAACGGACGGCCGCACCGTGAAACTCGGCGAGCGCTCGTCGTGAAATGGGCACAGCCCCTTGAGCGAGCCAACGCCAGCCGATTTCAGCGCCACATGCTGGCCAATGATTTCCTCGATAGGCGCGCGCTCGCGAACCGCCGCAATGTCTTCACGGTTGATGGTCCCTGGCACGTGCTCACTCTAGTTCGCTGGCGGTTAGGCTTGGGGCAGTCTTTGGAAAGGAATCACACGTGAGAGTCGACGCATTCCTCGCAGACACGGCGGAGGTCGTGAGCGGGAAGATCTACGCGCTTGGCGTGGGATGGAACACCATTTTTGTGCGGCAATTCCCCGCGCAGCACCGGCGTCTTGCCGTGGCCGCAACGGTGCACGTGCCCTTCAACGAGACCAACCTCTCGCACAACCTCGAGGTCAAACTCGTGACGGAAGACGGCGAGACCTACCCCATTGGAGTACGGCCAGACGCCGAGGGCAACCCACAGCCCGTGCGCGCCATGGGCGGCGAATTCACCTTGGGCCGCCCCGCCACTTTGGCCGACGGCTTTGAGCAGGTTGCGTGCTTCGCTTTCGCTTTTGACGGCTTGCGGTTTGACCAGCCGCGGCAGCTCGCGTGGGTCATCTCGATTGACGGCGAGGAGCACGCGCGCCTGCCCATGCGCGTACAGAACGCGCAGGCCTAGTGGACGCCTACTCGTCCGTTGTCTATCCAGCGGTGCTCGTGGTTTGTGGTGCCCTGCTTGTGCTGGGGATTGTGACGCTCGTATTCGTTGGCGCGCACCGCGTGCTGCAGTGGGTGGTGACGGCCGCATACGTGGTGGTGGCGGTCCAGGCGCTGTGGGTAGTTGGGCTGTTGCTCAATGGCAACCCCGCTGGGCTCGTGGTGACGCTTGGCTACCTGCTGGCTACGTGTGCCCTCTTGCCGCTGCTGGGAATTGGGCGGCTTGGCGAGCCCGACGCTGCTGCCGAAGACCCGGACCCGATGCGGCCCATCCTGGCGCCAGATCAGATGGCTCGCGTTGACGGTGCGGCGGCCATTGCCGTTGGCATTGCGCTCGCCGTGGCCTCGTGGCGGCTCACGGTGGTTCTTGGAGGCGGCTCATGAATCCCATTGCGCGCATCGTGCTCATCGTTGTGTACTCGATCCTTGGCCTCGCTGCGGCCGGGCGGGCAACCGCGCAGATTGTCGAGAGCTTCGCCGAAGCCCCACTGGCGTATTCGCTGTCTGCCGTCTCCGCGGCCCTCTACGTGCTGATCGCAATAGCCCTGTGGCGCGGGTGGGAGACCGTGGCCCTGGTGGGTTCATCTCTTGAATTGGTGGGCGTGCTGCTGGTGGGGACGCTGGGCATTGTCGATGCGGATCTGTGGCCCGACGAAACCGTCTGGACCGGTTTTGGCAGCGGATACGGGTGGGTGCCCGTCTTGCTGCCCCTCGCCGCACTGTACTTCTTGGTGAAGGCGCGTCAGCGCGGGGCAACCACAAACCTGTGAAACCAGTCGTGCGCCGACTTATCGGTGAGTGACGCTACTTGGTCAACGGCTACGCGCTTGCGGGCGGTGTCGTCTGCCGCCTCGTTGTAGAACTCCGCGAAGTGCGGCTCCATCGCGTCCGCGCCGCGCGCCTCGGTTGCGAGCTTCGGCGCGGCGTGGCGTTCCCGCTGTTGGCGGTAGCTTGCGCGTTTCTCGCGTGGTGCCATGAGGAAGTGAACTGCTATGCCCTTGAGAACCAGCATCTCGGCCTGTACCTGGGGTGATATCACCAGATTGGCCGCGTGGCGAGTGAGCGGACCGGTGCCGTAAGTGGCGCGAGTGTCCTCCACGACGGAACCGCACAGGCGCCCAATCAACTGACTCGTCATGTCCTTGAGGCTCGCGAGAGCGCGATGTGAGCCGTTGTACTCATCCATCCACCACGGCTCCTTACGCAAGCGCTCAAGGGCGTCAAGCAGTTCCGGAACCTCGCCGCGGCCGTACCACTGGTAGACGTGCTCGGCGACGGCGCGAGCTTGGCCGGGGTCCCTCAGAACTGACAGCGCAACGTCATTGTGGACCACCGAGTCCTCAACGTCGTGGACCGAGTAGGCAACATCATCCGCAAAGTCCATGACTTGCGCCTCAAAGCTGCGGGCCTTGGCCTCCGCGCCCTGGCGGGCCCACGCGAAGACCGGCTCGTCATCGGCGTAGTAGCCAAACTTGCGCGTTGGCGTGCCGTCCTCGCGATGCGGCGCCTCCGGCTCCGGCCACGGGTACTTGATGGCTGCGTCGAGCACGGCGCGCGTGAGATTAAGTCCAACACTCGCGCCCGTGACCGGGTCAACGGACTTTGGCTCAAGGCGCGTGACAAGGCGGAGCGTCTGGGCGTTGCCCTCAAAGCCGCCAATATCTCGCGAGACCTCATCGAGTGCCCGCTCGCCGTTGTGGCCAAACGGCGGGTGGCCCAGATCGTGCGCGAGGCACGCCGCGTCCACCACGTCCTCGTCGCTGCCCAACACCTTGGCGAGGCCACGGCCAACCTGCGCCACCTCGAGCGTGTGGGTGAGGCGCGTGCGCACAAAGTCGCCGCTTCCCGCGCCCAAGACCTGGGTCTTGGCGCCAAGCCGTCGTAGCGCCGAACTGTGGACTATCCGCGCGCGGTCACGCTCAAAGGGGGTGCGGCTCGCGAGCTTGGGCGGCTCGTCGACGATACGTTCGGCGTCGGCGGCCTCGTAGCCAGCGGGGAGATCGCTCACCCTGCGATGCTAGCGGCCCTACCGCATCAAGAGCCGCGACCCACTGGAATGCCCAAGTAGCCTGGGTAGATGGGAAGAGTCCGCGGCTACTTGGCAATGTCACTCGACGGCTTCATCGCCGGGGCGAACGATGAACTCGGTTGGCTCGAGGGTGATCGCGAATCCCAACTGCCGCTAGCGACAGGCAAGTGGGCCGCGACCAGGCCGGAGGGACTCGAGTTTGACGAGTTCCTTGGCGACGTTGGGTGCATCGTCATGGGCCGGCGGACGTATGACATCGTGGAATCCTTTGACGGCCCCTGGGCCTATGGCGACACGCCCATGCTCGTGGCCACGTCCCGGCCGCTGGATTCCGCACACCCCACGATCCAGGCCGCGAGCGGTGACATCGAGAGCATCATCGCGAAGGCGCATGACGTTGCCGGCGACGCGGACATCTACGTTGACGGAGGCGTCACCGTGCGCGCTGTGCTCGACGCCGGCTTGCTCGATCACCTCGTCCTCACCATCCAGCCAACCGCGCTAGGCAAGGGCGTGCCGCTCTTCGCCGGGTTGCAGGTGCCAGCCGAATTTTCAGTGGAAAAGGTAGACCGCTGGGGGCCAGGGTTTGTGCAATTGCACCTGACTACCCGGCCCGCCTAGCCGCCCGAGACGCTCAGCTCCGCCTCGCGGAGCCGCTCCTCGAGGTCCGGGGTGATGTCGCGAGTGTCGAGCCAGCCCTCGGGAACCGCGGGACGCTTAGGCGTCCCCTGCCGGCCACGAGCACCTTCCGCATCTTCGCCGGGATACGGAGCTTCAAGATCCAGTCCATCAAGCAAGC
>CAYMRO010000183.1:0-4359 GCA_964392875.1 uncultured Demequinaceae bacterium | reverse complement strand
TGTCCTCCGCGTCGTCCTCGGGCTGCGAATCGTAAAGTTCTGGCATCTTGGGCCCCTACGACCTCATCTGCCCGTCGGTGGGCAGGTTCTGGCGCATCTCGGTGATGAGCTGCGGGGTGAGCGCGTTCTCGGTGCGCGAGACGAGCAGCGTCATCTCGTAGCCAACGAGACCCACGTCGCACGTCGAATCCGCTGCCACGGCCAAGACCGAACCATTGCTGACGCTCATGAGGAAGAGGAAGAGCTCGTCCATCTCGATGATCGACTGCCTCACCTCGCCCGCGTTGAGTTGGCGGGCGGCGCCGCGCGTGAGCGAAGCCATGCCGGAGACAACAGCTGCGAGCGTGTCTCCACCCGTGCGGTCCAGATTCTTAGACATCGCCATGAGCAGTCCGTCCGCACTCACCACAAGTGTGTGGCGAGTACCGGGAACGGTCTGCACAAAGTTGTCCAGGAGCCATCCGAAGTTGGTGGCCTCAGTGCTGAGGTTGGTCACTGCTCCTCCTCGAGGGTGCGTTGTTGTGCCATTGTCCTATTCCTTGCTTGCCGTGCTTTGTGAGCGTTGTTCAAACTCCGCGACATCGTCCCGTGCTCGTTGGGTGCCGGAATAGAAACTCGTGAAGCGACTACGAACCTCTTCGGCATCGCGATCCTTGTGGACCATCTGCACTTCGGGTTCGATGGGCTTGACCTCCGGTGCCTCGGCGCCAACTGCGCGCCTGCGCTGCAAACCGGCATTGGTCTTCTCGACCTTGGGGCGTTCGGCAGTCAGCGAACTGAACTCCGAGAACGCGGCGCTCGTGAGCTCCGCCCTGTCATTCTCGCCTGCTCCCAACGCCTCTGGCTGGATGTCGACCACTGGCTGGTACTCGGTTGCCACCTCGGGCTCGGCAGCGGCGAGCGCGCTCGCTCCCGCGGCCTCCCATCCAAATGGATTGGCAAGCTCGTCTGGCGTGAAGGTCTGGCCCGCCGTCGGCACGTCGTATCCCTGCGGGGCGGCAGGCGGCGCCTCGGGCGCTGCCTGCTGTGACCCCCACAGCGCGAACGCGCCACCGGGATTTGGCGACTCGGGCACGGATGCGGCCGGAGCGTCGTACGCGGGTGCCGGCTCGAAACTTGCCGCCGGCTCATAGGTGGGTGCAGCGTCGTACGTGGGTGCAGCGTCGTACGTGGGTGCAGCGTCGTAACTTGGCGCCGGCTCGTACGTGGGTGCCACGTCGTAACTTGGCGCCGGCTCGTACGTGGGTGCCGCGTCGTAACTTGGTGCCGCGTCGTAACTGGGCGCGGCGTCGTAACTTGGTGCCGCGTCGTAAGTGGGCGCAGCGTCGTACGTGGGCGCCGCGTCATAACTGGACCCGGTGTCAATGACGGGAGGCGAGCCAAACCCGCGTGGCGGTTCAAACGCGGGGGCCTGCGGGGCCACCGCTTCGGGAGCCTGCTTCTTGGGCTTGCCAAAGAGGCGAGCAAAGAAGCCGGCCTTCACGGCAGCCTCGGTGCCCGTCCCTGCGATGAGCTCGTCGAGAGTTGGCTCGGCGGTCGCCGCACCGATCGCGGCGGGTGCCGCGGCCTCCGGGCCCCAGGCGGGCTGAGGCTGCGGGTCCTGGGCTGGCGCTGGCAGCGAGCCGTAGACGTCCGCGTAGCTGAAGGGAGCGGGAGCCGAGGGCGCCACAGGAGCCGCCGGGGCTTCGGCAACCGGCTCCGGTACCGCATGCGCTGCGGGCGCTTCCGGTGCTGGGTCCTCTTCAAGTGAAACCGCAAAGTCCAGATCCTGGTCGTAAGCAGGCTGCTCGTTGGGCACCGCCTGGGCCTCAGCAGGTAGCTCCTCATCAGCCTCGAGCAGCACCTCGTCTTGCTCAATGCTTGGCACAACCATCTCTACGGGCTCAACTGCCTCAGCCGTGGGGAGCGCCTCGTCCTCGGGATCGGGTTCGAGGCCGGGAATCACCATTGCGTCGGCGGCGACCGCAGCGCCCACCCCTGCGAGCACTGGCAGGCCAAACTCGTCGTCCTCGGTCACGCTCGCACCATCCTCGGCGATCTGCGCCACGATCTCTTCCGGAGCAATGCCGCCGCGCCGGGCGGCGTGACCCAGGGACTCGGCCTCTGGGTCCAGTCCAACGGTGCCATCGCCAAGCTCACGGCGTGAGCGGAACCCACGGAACATGTGCGCACGCTCTTCTGGCGATTGCGGCTGGATCTCCGCGGCGGGCACAGCAGGCTTGAATTCTTGATCGGGGTTCGCGGATTCCAGAGCGCTCAACTGAGCATCTGTGGCACGCACAGGCAAGCCGATGATGTTCTTCCGCTCTTCCTCAGAGACCTCTGCGGCACCCGCGCGGCGCCTGCGAGTTGGCAGACCATTGGCGGTCACGCCATCAGTGAGTTCCTCGCCGCTCACGGCGATGCCGGCTGGTGCCCCGGCAGCATCGGCGGCGATGAGTTCGTCGACACTTGGCTCTGGGGTGCGCTCGCGCGATGCGAGTGCCGCGCTCTCTACCACGGTGGGCTGGTAGGCGTTCGCCGCGGCCATCGCGGCGGGTTCAGCCTCAAACTGCTCGTCGTCCGCGTTGTGTGTAACCAGCGCAGCCGGCGCGTGCACAGTCTCGTCCACCGTTGACTCCGTGTGGTGCTTGACCTCAGGCGAGTACGACAAGTCGAACAGCGATCGCGACATCGTGATACTCGCGGTGGTGCCGGCGCCCTCGGTGGAAGAAATCGACACGCGGGCACCAATACGGCGCGCAATACGACCAACCACGAACAGGCCCAAGCGCTGAGCACCGAGGATTTCCGATGCGGCGGTTGACGCGACGCGGTTGTTGGCTTCCGCGAGTTCCGACTCGGTCATTCCGATGCCGGAGTCCTGGATTTCCACAACGAAGAGGTGGTCGCGCTCGAGAGTGCGCACCATGACGGGCGTGCCGGGATCCGAGAACACCGTGGCGTTCTCCAGCAGCTCTGCGAAGAGGTGCGCGGCCGTCAGGGCGGAGTGACCGAGCATGGCGGGGTCCGCATCGAGTTCAAGCTGAACCCGCTCGTACAGCTCGATCTCAGACGAAGCAGTACGGATGACGTCAGACAGCGGCATGGCGCGGCGGAGGCGGCGACCAGTGTCGATGCCTGCGAGCACCAGGAGAGACTCACTGTTGCGACGCATTCGGGTGGCGAGGTGGTCCAGAGCGAAGAGCTTGGTCAGGGTCTCCGGGTCATCCTGCGTGCGCTCCATCTCGTCGATGGATGCGAGCTGACGGTTGAGGAGCACCTGGTCGCGACGGGCCACGTTCACGAACATTTCCGAGATAGAACCACGAAGTGCGGCCTGTTCGGAGGCGATGGCTAGCGTTGCCGCGTTAACGCCGTTGAACGCCTCTGCCAGGCGCCCAACCTCGTCTTGCGACTCCACCGGGATCTGCACCTCGGCCACGTCAACGGTCTCGCCCGGCATAGCCACCCGCTCCACGAGTCGAGGAAGCTCGGACCGCACAGCGGCGGCCGTAGTGGTGAGGCGTCGCAGCGGCACAACGATGCGGCGAGAAATCAGGAGTGCGATGACGACGGTCAAGACGAGCGCGACCACGGCCAGGATGGCGGTAAGTGCGGTCTGGAAGAGGGCCGCCTGGTGCAGTGCGTCGGCAGAGTCAGCAGCCGAGGCAATGGTCGCGTCGTACGCCGGCTGCTGAGCCGAGACCTCAAGGGCCACCATGCCAACCCAGTCGACGTCAGCGACAGTTGCCAACTGGGTGGAGTCACCCGTTGCCACCGTGTTGCGGACGGAAACGAAGTCCTGAGTGCCGTTGGTCGGGTTGTTGGACGCGCCAAAACCGGGGACCTCAACCTCGTCGGGAAGCGTGGATGCGGCCGATTGCGCGGAGTCGAGCGCAAAGTCGGTGGCCGCAATCTGGTTCCGAACACCGGTGGCGTCACCCTGTGCGTACTCACCGGCACGCAAGATGCGCTGGGTCAGTGTCGATTCCAGCGACATCTCCTGGAGGAGATTGTCAATGGAACCGTACGCGGCGAGCTCAAGGCTCAACGCGGGGTCGTTCACGGCGATGGCCGAGCGCTGGAGCATGGTGTTCACGGAACCCGTGACCTCCGCGTACCAGCGGGACAAGTTTGCGGAGGAGTTGTTGATGAGTCGCACGTCTTGGCGCGTGGCGGCAAGTTCGCCCATCTGATCCGTCGCCGCGGTAATAGCCGCGTGCACGGACTCGTTCGCCGCGTTGGTGGGCACGTTGTTCATCTGCGTGAGTAGGGTGGCCCACTTGACATCGGAATCCGGGATCGCCGCAATGTAAGTTTCCTGGAACGTCTCCGGCACCGTGAGGAACTCGGTGGTGCGCGTGGACTCGCTCTGCA
>CAYMRO010000182.1:0-4368 GCA_964392875.1 uncultured Demequinaceae bacterium | reverse complement strand
CACGCCGTTCATCTACAACAAGCTCGAGGAGCGCCACCTGGTCACGACGATCAAGAGCGCGAAGAAGCTCGTCGAGAAGGAGCGCCCCGAGGTCTGGGACATCCTCGAAGAGGTCATCAAGGAGCACCCGGTGCTCCTCAACCGCGCGCCGACGCTCCACCGCCTGGGCATCCAGGCGTTCGAGCCGCAGCTCGTTGAGGGCAAGGCGATCCAGCTTCACCCGCTGGTGTGCACCGCGTTCAACGCCGACTTCGACGGTGACCAGATGGCAGTCCACCTGCCGCTGTCCGTCGAAGCGCAGGCCGAGGCCCGCATCCTGATGCTCGCGAGCAACAACATCCTGAAGCCGTCGGACGGCCGTCCGGTGACCATGCCTTCGCAGGACATGATCATTGGTCTGTACCACCTGACGCTGCTCATGGAAGGCGCCAAGGGCGAAGGCCTTGCGTTCACGTCGGAAGCGGAGGCCATCATGGCCCTCGATGCCGGACTGATTACGCTCGGAACCACCATCCGACTCCGCGTCGACGGCGAAACTGTGCCCCCCGTCGGGCATGAACTGCCAGCCGGCCACGTGGAAGGCCAGCCGTTCCTGCTGGAAACCACGCTTGGCCGCTCGCTGTTCAATGGCTTGCTGCCCGTCACGTACCCGTACGTCAACCGCAACGTGGACAAGAAGGTGCTTGGCGACATCGTCAACACCCTTGCCGAGCGTTACCCCAAGGTTGAGGTTGCGGCGTCACTCGATGCTCTGAAGGAAGCTGGCTTCCACTGGGCAACGCGTTCCGGCGTGACCATCGCGATCACGGACGTGGCGACGCCTCCTAACAAGCAGGAGATCCTCGACCGCTACGAGATTCAGGCCGCCAAGGTGCAGGACCAGTACGACACCGGTCTCATCACGGACGACGAGCGCCGTCAGGAGCTCATCGAGATCTGGACCCAGGCAACCAACGAAGTTGACCGCGCGATGCGTGACAACTTCCCCGAGCACAACACGGTTCAGACCATGGTGGGCTCCGGTGCACGTGGTAACTGGATGCAGGTGCGTCAGATCGCCGGTATGCGTGGCCTGGTGGCAAACCCCAAGGGTGAGATCATCCCGCGGCCCATCAAGTCCAACTACCGCGAGGGCCTGTCAGTTCTCGAGTACTTCATCGCCACCCACGGTGCCCGCAAGGGTCTCGCGGACACGGCGCTGCGTACCGCGGACTCCGGCTACCTCACGCGTCGTCTTGTCGACGTCTCGCAGGATGTCATCGTGCGTGAGGCGGACTGTGGCACGGATCGCGGACTCACGATGCCCATCGTGGAGGCCGGCACCACCACCGAGCACGAGCGGGTGGCGACGTCGGTCTTCGCCCGTAACCTGGCGTCGGACGTGAAGGACGCCAAGGGCAACGTGATCGCCAAGGCCGGCATCGACTTGGGTGACGTCATCATTGACGCGCTCATCGCCGAGGGCGTGACCGAGGTCAAGGTGCGTTCCGTACTTACGTGTGAGTCTGCGGTTGGCACGTGTGCCAAGTGCTACGGCCGCTCGCTGGCCACCCGTGAACTCGTCGACATCGGTGAGGCCGTTGGCATCATCGCGGCGCAGTCCATCGGTGAGCCCGGCACGCAGTTGACGATGCGTACGTTCCACACCGGTGGTGTGGCGTCCGCTGAGGACATCACGCAGGGTCTGCCACGTATCCAAGAGCTCTTCGAGGCCCGCACCCCCAAGGGTGAGGCGCCTATCTCCGAGGTCACTGGTGTGCTCAAGGTTGATGACTCCGAGGCGACCCGTCGCCTGGTGGTCACGCCTGACAACGGCGACGATGTCATCGAGTACCCCGTCACCAAGCGTGCGCGCCTCATCGTTCAGGACGGCGAGCACGTGGAGGTGGGCCAGCAGCTCGTAGCCGGTGCCGTTGATCCCAAGAACGTGCTGCGCATCCTCGGCCCGCGTGCCACCCAGAAGCACCTGGTGGACGAGGTTCAGCAGGTGTACCGCTCGCAGGGTGTGGAAATCCACGACAAGCACATCGAGGTCATCGTGCGGCAGATGCTGCGTCGCGTGACCGTGCTGGACTCTGGCGACACCTCTCTGCTTCCTGGTGAGCTTGCGGAGCGCTCGCGCTTCGAAGAGGCAAACCGCGCAACGGTCACCGCTGGCGGCAAGCCCGCGTCGGCCCGTCCGGAGCTCATGGGTATCACGAAGGCGTCGCTCGCGACCGAGTCGTGGCTCTCCGCGGCCTCCTTCCAGGAGACCACTCGCGTCCTCACCGAGGCTGCCATGTCGGGTCGCTCAGACTCGCTGCTCGGCCTCAAGGAGAACGTCATCATCGGAAAGCTCATCCCCGCTGGAACCGGTCTCGCGAACTACCGCACCGCGACGATCGAGCCCACCGAGGAGGCCAAGGCCAACCTCTTCCCAACGTTTGGGTACGAGGAGTGGGACGGTCAGTTCTTCTCTGAGGGCACCGGCCAAGCCGTGCGCCTCGAGGAGTTCGACTTCCCGCGCGACTAAACCTCGCAATAGCAAAAGCCCGGCCCCCAAGTCTTGGGGTGCCGGGCCTTTGCTGTGTCCCGCGGCCGCCGCGCTTTCGCGGCCCAGGGGGACGAGCGTCGGACCGGTCCCTCCAGGCGGTGAAAATTCACCGCCCAGGGGGACGCACGCCAGCACCACCTCACCAACCAGCCCGCGTTGCGAGAGCGCCCCTGCCCGGCTTGCCACCCCGGCTCGCAACCCCACCTCCCCGCCTCGGCCGCCGCGTTTTCGCGGCCCAGGGGGACGAACGTCGGACCGGTCCCTCCTGGCGGTGAAAATTCACCGCCCAGGGGGACGCGCGCCAGCACCACCTCACCAACCACCCCACCCCACCCCACCCCCGCCGCCTGCCACCTCACCAACCGGCCCGACGCTAGGGTTTACCCATGCCCGCACGCACAGTTTCCGTCCCCGTGCGGTGGGGGGACCTAGACGCGTACGGCCACGTCAACAACGTGGCGATCATGGGCCTCCTCGAACAGGCGCGCGTGCAGGCGTTCTGGGCGCCGGGAGCCCCTGTGCTACCGCCGCTCGCTGCCGGCTCACCCGTGCAAGTAGTAGTGGCCGACGCTCACGTCAGTTACCGCCGCGCCATCAGTTACGTGCAGGCCGTGGATGTGGCGGTGACGGTCCCGCGCGTGGGCGGCGCGAGCTTTGTGATTGGCTACGAAATTGTGGTTGACGGAGTCTCTGCCGTGACCGCCACCACCACGCTCGCCTTGATCGATGTGGCCACGTCGCGCCCGTTGCGGCTCAATGCGGGTCAGCGTCAGCGCCTGTCAGAATTCACCCCATAGACCCCTGCCCAAGCCATGCCGTAGGATGGGTGGGCCGGAAAACCCCGGTGAGCCAACGTCGGGCGTGTTAGCACGCCCACTCTGCTTTGACGTTAAGGCGCGTCGCGGGTATCGTTGATACTCGTGCCCGCGCCGTCGGGCTCTTGCGCGCGCCTCTCGGGTGCGCCACAACCAAGGTGCGACACGCCCGGGCGCGGGGGTCGGGCCACGCAATAGTTTTTGAAACAAACACGAACACGGAGACGTAGTGCCTACGATTCAGCAACTGGTCAGGAAGGGTCGCCACCCCAAGGCGTCCAAGACCAAGACACCCGCCCTTCAGGGCAGCCCGCAGCGCCGTGGCGTGTGCACTCGCGTGTACACGACTACGCCTAAGAAGCCCAACTCGGCGCTTCGCAAGGTTGCTCGTGTGCGCCTGTCCCACGGCGTGGAGGTCACGGCCTACATCCCAGGTGAGGGCCACAACCTGCAGGAGCACTCGATTGTGCTTGTGCGTGGCGGTCGTGTGAAGGACCTCCCCGGTGTGCGTTACAAGATCGTGCGCGGCTCGCTTGACACTCAGGGTGTCAAGAACCGCAAGCAGGCTCGTAGCCGCTACGGCGCGAAGATGGAGAAGAAGTAATGCCTCGCAAGGGACCGGCGCCAAAGCGTCCGATCATCATTGACCCGGTGTTTAACGCGCCCGTAGTCACCCAGCTCATCAACAAGGTGCTGCTCGACGGCAAGCGTTCCGTGGCTGAAGCCATCGTGTACGGCGCCCTTGAGGGTGTTGGAGAGAAGTCCGGTCAGGACCCCGTCGTTGTGCTCAAGCGTGCGCTCGACAACATCCGCCCGGCACTCGAGGTCAAGAGCCGCCGTGTTGGTGGCGCCACCTACCAGGTGCCCGTGGACGTTCGCCCCGTGCGCGCCACGACTCTCGCCCTTCGCTGGCTCGTCGACTTCTCGCGCAAGCGTCGTGAGAAGACCATGACCGAGCGCCTTATGAACGAAATCCTCGACGCATCCAACGGCCTCGGTGCCGCTGTGAAGCGTCGTGAG
>CAYMRO010000181.1:2969-4370 GCA_964392875.1 uncultured Demequinaceae bacterium | reverse complement strand
CGGCTACGGCCAGGGCTACAGCGTGCTCGATATCATCAAGGCGGTAGAGAAGGCAGCCGGCAAGCCGGTCAATGCGCGCATGGCGCCGCGCCGGGCGGGCGACCCCGCGGCGATCGTGGCCGCCGCCACCAAGATCAAGCGCATCCGCGTACTGAACTTTGTTGGCGCCGTGACCACAGGGACGGTGCTCGTCATCGTGTCCATCACCAAGTTCACGCACGGCGCGTGGATAGTGTTTGTGGTGATTCCGGTGCTGTGGTTCTTGATGCGCCGCATCAACCGCTACTACGCGGCCGTGGACCAGCAGGTAACCCCGCACCCCGACACGGTGTTCGGCTCGTCGGGCGACCACGCGATCGTGCTGGTCCACACCATGCAGAACCCGGTGCTGAAAGCCCTCGACTACGCCATTGCCGCCCAGCACCAAAGCCTCGAGGCAGTGCACGTGGCAACCGAGCCGTTGGCCATTCCGGAGCTGCAGAAAAACTGGGCCCTGCAGCGCATCCGGCTGCCACTGACCATCATTCCCTCGCCGTACCGCGACGTAGCGTCCCCGCTCATCGAACACATTCGCGAGCATCGCGAACAGCATGGCTCCGAGGTCATCTCGGTCTACATCCCGCAATACGTCTTTGGCCACTGGTGGGAGGGCCTGCTGCACAACCGCAAGGCAAGGCGCATCCGTCACCAGTTGGTGCTGTGCCCAGGTGTTGCGGTGGTCTTGGTGCCGTGGCTCCTGGACTCCTCACGCGCGCTCTACACGCGCCCGCCCCGGCCCATCCCTGGGCTAGAGCGGCGCGGGGTGGCCGCGCTGCCCGTGGTCCGCGACAACTCCAAGCCTGACGTTAAGCACTGAAATCCGCGCCGACACCGCGCCCAGGCGCCAAGGCCGCATGCCAAGCGCGTGGCGAGGCTGCGAGGGCCGCCGTTGTGGGCATCGGGCAGGTTTGGCACTAGTTTTCTACGTATGACGTCTCCTGAGGTCGACGCCTGGATGGCGCACTACACCAACCCCATGCACGAGGTGGTGCAGCGCGTGCGGCAAATCATGCTCCAGGCCGACGATCGCATCTCAGAATGCGTGAAGTGGCAGACGCCAACTTTTGTCTACGAGGGTTACCTCGCGAGCTTCTACCCCAAGTCGCTCAGCACGGCGACCCTGCTCTTCCACGCCGGGCGGCGCATCCCCGGCGACTTTCCGCACCTCGAGGGTGCGGGACCGGAGGCGATGGCCATGCGCATCGTCTCCATTGCTGAGGCCGAGGAGCGGCGCGGCGAGCTGGAGCGGATTGTCGCCGCGTGGATCGCGATGCGCGACGCCGGCAAGTAGTTGGGGTGGCGCAGCGACTCGCGCTCGCGTCAGTTGCGCGGCTGGGGGACCCAATCGCCTATGCCCACAAA
>CAYMRO010000181.1:0-2959 GCA_964392875.1 uncultured Demequinaceae bacterium | reverse complement strand
CGGATTGTCGCCGGGTGGATCGCGATGCGCGACGCCGGCAAGTAGTTACGTTGTCGCAGTAGTTACGTTGTCGCAGTAGTTACGTTGTCGCAGTAGTTAGGTACGCGCAGCAGCCGACGCTGGGGTTGGCTCGCGCTCGCGTCAGTTGCGCGGCTGGGGGACCCAATCGCCTATGCCCACAAAGTTGACAGGCTCCTCCGCCGCGAGCCGGGCGCGAATCTGCGCGTGCACAAGCGCCACATAACGGCGATCATCGAGCGGAGTCATGCCGCCAACGTGGGGCATGATGATGCAGCCCGGAGCGTCCCATAGCGGGTGATCGGCGGGCAGGGGCTCTGGTTCCACCACGTCGAGCCCCGCCCGCAGGCGCCCGGACTGCAGTTCCGCGAGGAGCGCGTTGGTGTCCACCACTCCCCCGCGGCCCACGTTGATGAGCAGCGCCCCGTCCGGCATGGCGGCGAGGAACGCGGCGTTGACGAGCCCGCGCGTGGCGTCCGTGAGGGGCGTGACGATGACCACTATCTCCGCCTCGGGCAGCAGCCGCGGCAAGTCCTCCACGGATTGCACGATGGTGCCGTCGGCGTCCATGCGCGTGCTTTGCGCTACGCCAACCACCGTGGCCTCGCAAGCCCGCATGCGCGCGCCAATGGCGCTGCCGATGGAGCCGTAACCAACGATCAAGACGCGCCTGTCAGCGAGTGATGGCGGGTACGTGTCCCCGCGCCAATCGTGCTCGCGCTGTGCGGCGAGCAGCTCGGGGAACATCCGCTGGCTCGCGAGCGCCAAGGTGAGGGCCATCTCCGCCGTGCGGGTGTCGTGCACCCCGCGCGCGTTCGCGAGTGCCACGCCGCGCGGCGTGATGGGCAGCGCGTGCTCGTAACCTGCGGACGGGATCTGGATCACTTTGAGGTTGGGTAGTTGCGCGAGCCGTGAGTAGACCCTTCGGCCGCCCGTCTTGTGCGGAATGCAGACAATCTCGATGTTCTCGCGCTCGGCCTCCGGAGCCTCGCCTGCAGCGGGATCCCAAATGATCAGCCGCGCGTCTGGCCCAACGTCACCAATCGCGCGGGCCACTTCCTGATCCGGAACAGAGACTGTGAGCATCCCCCGAGTCTTGCATGGCGCGTGCGGCTATTGACCCACCGGGTCCACGAGCAGCGGCGCAAAGGCGAGCTCGGCTGCGCCCAGCGGCCAGTTCGCGGCACCGAGTTCCGCGCCAACGATCGTGACCCCCTCCGCGAGCGGCGGCAGCGTCTCGCTTGCAACCGTGCCCCGCACCAGCCCCGGCTGCGCGTCGATGAGCTCCGCGAGAAAGCCGCCAACCATCACGAGTTCGGGGTTGAACGCAGAGATCAGATTGGCGACCGCACCCGCGAGCACGCCTGCCTGCCGCTCAATCTCCGCAGCACGCGCGGATCCCGCGAGCCCTGCGAGCCGGCGCACGTTGACCTCGGTTTCGAGGCAGCCAACGCGCCCGCAATCACACGCCCCGCTGCCCCCGCGCACCACCATGTGTCCAAACTCGCCGCCGTAGCCGCGCGCTCCCGTCATGAGCCGCCCGCCAACGAGCGCGGCGCCACCGATGCCGGATGCGGAACCGTTCAGATAAAGAACGTCGCGCGCGCCGCGTGCGGCGCCAAAGTGCACCTCCGCAAGCAACGCAAAGTTCGCGTCGTTGCCCACAAACACGGGCATGCCGAGCGCCTGTGCCCACGGCCCCGCGAGCACCTCGTTGCGCCAGCCAAGGTGCGGCGCGTTGACCACCGTGCCCCCGTCAAAATCGATCAAACCGGGAACCGCTACCCCTGCGCCCACCAAGCCATTTACCAGGCCCGACGCTTCGTCGCCCACGAGCGAAGCGGCAAGTTGAGCGGCGGCCGCCACAGCGTCGGCCGGGCTGGGCACTGAGCTGAATGGCCGTGACGCCTCCGCGAGGACGGTGCCACCAAGGCCAACAAGGGCCACGCGCACGGCGTCGATGTCCGGGTTGATCGCGAGCGCACGCACGGAACGCGAGGGGCGGATCACGGGGCTGGGACGGCCAACCGAGCGGCCGGTACCGGGCTCGGTTGGCTCGCTTGACTCAACGAGTCCCGCTTCTTCGAGAATCGCGACCATGGCTCCGATCGTGGAGCGATTGAGTCCCGTGGTGCGCGTAAGAGTGGCGCGCGAGACCTCGCGGCCGTAGTGAACGGCGCGCAGCACGGTAGAAAGATTGTGGCGTCGCGTGGACTCATTGCGCGCCCCGCCGTGGCCGCGAACGGTCCACGGTTGGGGCGCAACTATCGGGGTGTCGGCCATGACTCTCCAAGTTTTGACATCTGCTGAGACTCACTATATGTTGTTGCTTACAACATAAGACAATCTCTTTCATCTTTCAGGAGTGTTGCAATGACGCCCACGCCCACCCCCGCCGACAAGTTCTCCTTTGGTCTTTGGACCCTTGGCTGGGCCGCTCAGGACCCCTTCGGTGGACCCACCCGTCCCCCGCTCGACAACCCGGCCGCGATTCGCAAGCTGGGCGAACTTGGCGTGTGGGCCATCACGTTCCACGACGATGATGTGTTCCCGTTCGGTAGCTCGGATGCCGTGCGCCAGAAGGCCATCGATGACCTCAAGGAAGCGTGCTCCGATTCCGGCGTGATCGTGGAGATGGTCACCACCAACCTCTTCTCGCACCCCGTCTTCAAGGACGGCGGCTTCACGTCCAACGACCGCGACGTGCGCCGCTTTGCGCTGCGCAAGGTGCTCCGCAACATCGACCTCGCCGCCGAGCTTGGCGCCAAGACGTTCGTCATGTGGGGCGGCCGCGAGGGCGCGGAGTACGACAGCGCCAAGGACATCCACGCCGCTCTGGAGCGTCTGCGCGAGGCCGCCAACTTCCTTGGCGACTACGTAACGGACAAGGGCTACGACATCAAGTTCGCGCTTGAGCCCAAGCCCAACGAGCCCCGTGGCG
>CAYMRO010000180.1:0-4392 GCA_964392875.1 uncultured Demequinaceae bacterium | reverse complement strand
CGTGCACCACCAACTGCCTGGCGCCGGTCGCCAGGGCCCTCAACGACGCCATCGGCATCGAAAAGGGCCTCATGACCACGATTCACGCGTACACGGGTGACCAGAACCTCCAGGATGGTCCCCACAAGGACCTCCGCCGCGCACGCGCCGCCGCACAGAACATCGTGCCAACGTCCACGGGTGCAGCGAAGGCCGTGTCCCTGGTGCTCCCCGAGCTCAAGGGCAAGCTGGACGGTTTCGCCATGCGCGTGCCGGTCATCACGGGTTCCGCCACGGACCTCACGTTCACTGCCTCACGCGAGGTCACCGTGGAAGAGGTCAACGCCGCTGTTAAGGCTGCGGCGGAGGGCGCCATGGCTGGCACCCTCGAGTACACGGAAGACGAGCTCGTCTCGGCCGACATCGTTGGCAACCCGCACCAGTCGATCTTCGACGCGAAGCTCACCAAGGTCTCTGGCGACATGGTGAAGATCGTCGCGTGGTACGACAACGAGTGGGGTTACTCAACCTCTTTGGTGAAGCTGACGAACTACGTCGGCGAGCGCCTCTAATCAGGACCAGCGATACGGCCGCGCACGAGACTCGTGTGCGGCCGTATCCATGCCAGGACAGGAACGGATGATGCTCAAGACGATTGATTCGCTCGGCGACCTCGCCGGCAAGAAGGTGTTGGTCCGCTCGGACCTTAACGTGCCCCTCGACGGCACCACCATCACCGACGATGGCCGCGTGCGCGCGTCGGTACCCACCATTCAGAGGCTGCTCGACGCGGGCGCATCCGTCATTGTCATGGCGCACCTTGGCCGCCCCGCGGGCGCGCCGGAAGCGAAGTATTCGCTCGCCCCTGCCGCCGCACGGCTTTCCGAACTCCTGGGCAAGACCGTCACTCTGGCCGACGACCTGGTTGGGGAATCTGCAGCGGCCACCGTTTCTGCCCTCCAGTCAGGTGACGTCGCCATGCTCGAAAACGTGCGATTTGATCCGCGTGAGACGAGCAAGGTTGACGACGAGCGCGAGTCGCTCGCCGCAGAACTGGCAGCCTTCGCCGACGCGTTCGTGTCCGATGGCTTTGGCGTGGTGCACCGCAAGCAGGCCTCGGTCTACGACATCGCAAAGCTCCTTCCCGCGGCCGCCGGTCTGCTGGTGCAGAAAGAGGTTGAGTCGCTGAGCAGGGCGGTGACGGACCCCGCCCGCCCGTACGTGGTGGTGCTTGGTGGATCCAAGGTCTCGGACAAGCTTGGCGTGATCGCCAACCTGCTGACCAAGGCGGACCGCCTGCTTATTGGCGGTGGCATGGTCTTCACGTTCCTCGCCGCCAAGGGCTATGAAGTGGGCACCTCGCTGCTTGAGCGCGATCAGATCGACACCGTGCGCGGATACCTCGCCACGGCGGAGGCGAGCGGCGTGGAGATTGTGCTTCCAACGGACATCGTCGCGGCAACGGCCTTCGCTGCCGATGCCGATGCCGACGTGGTTTCCGCCGATGCCATCCCCGCCAACCGCATGGGTCTCGACATTGGCCCAGACTCGGCTGAACTGTTCGCATCCAAGATTGCGGACGCCAAGACCATCGTGTGGAACGGCCCAATGGGCGTGTTCGAGTTCCCGGCCTTCGCCGGGGGCACCAAGGCGGTGGCACAGGCCATGATCGACTCTGACGGCTTCTCCGTTGTTGGCGGCGGCGACTCTGCGGCGGCAGTGCGACTGCTGGGCTTTGACGAGGCGGAGTTCAGCCACATTTCCACGGGTGGCGGCGCGTCGCTCGAACTGCTCGAGGGCAAGACTTTGCCCGGTCTCGACGTCCTGGAGGACTAACTGATGGCTCGCATCCCGCTCATTGCAGGCAACTGGAAGCTCAATCTTGACCACCTAGAGGCAACTCACACGGTGCAGAAGCTCGCATGGCTCCTGCAAGACGCCAAGCACAACTTTGGCGAGGTTGAGGTGGTGGTGTTGCCATCATTCACCTCCATTCGCTCCGTGCAGACCCTCATCGACGCGGACAAGCTGCCCATCAAGGTGGGTGCGCAGGATGTTTCTGCGGAGACCTCTGGCGCGTTCACGGGCGAGGTCTCCGGCCTCCAGCTCGCCAAGCTCAACGTCTCGTACGTGACGGTTGGACACTCCGAGCGTAGGGAGTACCACGGCGAGTCCGACGCTGTGGTTGGCGCCAAGGTGAAGGCCGCCTTTGACCACGGCATTGTGCCGATCCTGTGCGTTGGCGAGGGCCTCGACGTCCGCAAGGAGGGTCGTCAGGTGGAATACACGCTCGCACAGCTGGACGGAGCCCTAGCAGGATTGCCGGAGGACCGTGCTGCGCAGATCGTCGTTGCCTACGAGCCCGTGTGGGCTATTGGCACCGGTGAGGTGGCCACCCCGGCTGACGCGCAAGAGGTTTGCGGAGCAATCCGCGCACGGCTCGCCGAGCTCTACAGCCCGGCCGTGGCCGATGCAGTGCGAGTTCTCTACGGCGGTTCCGTGAAGTCAGGGAACATCGCGGCAATCATGGCGGAGGCCGACGTAGACGGCGTGCTCGTGGGTGGCGCAAGCCTCGATCCCGAGGAGTTTGGGAAGATCGCCCGATTCCGAGACCACACCGTTGCCCTGTAGGGGCGTTGCGCGCTGGAGCGAGCGTGACGCAAGGTATCCTTGTAGCCGTTCCAACGTCGTCCAAGGAGAATTGTGAATATCCTCGAAGACACCCTGTGGGTGTTGCTAGCAGTATTGAGCGTGGTGCTCATCGGGCTAGTTCTCATTCACCGTGGACGCGGCGGCGGCATCACCGACATGTTTGGCGGCGGTCTTGCGTCCGGCATTCAGTCGTCGGCTGTTGGTGAGCGCAACCTGACCCGCATCACGTGGGGAGTGGCGATCGCCTGGGGACTGATCGTTGTACTTCTTGGACTAATCGCCCGATTCTCCTGAGCATCGCGCGAAGAATACTGAGGAAAAGCCATGGCAGGCGGCAATGCGATTCGAGGTTCGCGCGTAGGCGCGGGACCACTCGGCGAAGAAGAGCGGGGCGAATCAGCTCCGCGGCAGATGGTCTCGTATTACTGCGCGAGAGGGCACGTCACGAGCCCCAGCTTTGCCATCGCTGAAGACTCAGAGATCCCCTTCGAGTGGGATTGCCCCAAGTGTGGTCTTCCTGCTGGACTCGACGCTGACAACCCGCCAGAGCCGCTGCGCAACGAGCCATACAAGACGCACCTCGCTTATGTGAAGGAGCGCCGCACCAATGCCGAGGGCGAAGCCCTCCTGGATGAGGCGCTCGAGGCCTTGCGCGCGCGCCGCACCCCTGTTTCCACAAAGGACTGAGGAGTCAACTGTGCAGATTGAGATTGAATACTGCGTGCCCTGCGGCTACCTGCCGCGCGCTACCGACGCGCAGACGGCGCTACTTGAGGCATACGGCAACCGTCTCGAATCGGTCTCCCTCAAGACGGGCCGCAAAGGCGTCTTCACGTTCCGTGCCAATGGCGAAGTCATTTACGCCAAGCCCGATGACTACGACGTAGACGCCATCGTGGGTCGCGTGGGAGCACTGCTTCCAGCCGTCGAGGTGCAGCCGGGTGATGGTGTGCAGGCCGAGGGCCGCGAGCTGCTTGCGGGCAAGCTCAGCTAGTCGCTAACGCACTGCCACGCGCGGGGTGTGCACCCGCTTGCTAGGCCTTCGAGGCAGCAGCTGTGTCGATGAGCCACAGCGTCTGCTCGGTGCCATGCACCGCAGCGCCTGGGTACGCCGCGTTGTCTTGCAGGCATTCGGCGATGGCATGCGCCTTTTCTTCGCCTGCAGCCACGAGCCATACCTTCTTGGCGCGATTGATGGCGCCAACGCTGAGCGTCACGCGCACGGGCGGTGGCTTGGGGGAGTCGGTGACCACGCAGACCTCGGCGGCCCCATGCAAATAGACCTCGTGACCCGGGAAGAGCGAGGCCACGTGGCCGTCCGGCCCAACCCCCAACATGAGCACATCGAATTCCGCGGCACCCTGGTGAGCAATCTCGTCGTGGTAGATGGCAGCGGCCGTCTCGGGCGCGTCGTAGTCGCTCGCCGAGCCCATGCGGTGGATGTTCTCATCGGGGATCGGAAGGTGGGACAGTAGCGCCTCTTGAGCCTGACCCTCATTGCGCTCGGGGTCTCCGGATTCCACAAAGCGCTCATCGCCCCACCACACGTGAACCGCGCTCCAGTCAACGATCTGTGCGAGTGGATTCTGGGCAACGGCACGCAAGGTGGCGATCCCAACGCTGCCGCCCGTGAGCACAATGTCGGCCCGGTCTTGCACGGCAAGAACGTCCGTGAGCTCAGTGAGCAGCCGTGCGGCCGTGGCCGCGGCCACCGTGTTGGCGTCCGGATAGACAACAACCTGCCGCGTGGGCGTGATCATG
>CAYMRO010000179.1:0-4395 GCA_964392875.1 uncultured Demequinaceae bacterium | reverse complement strand
CCAAGGTCAGCGCAGCGCGCTCGCCTGAGGCAGCGCACGTTTAGATCCAGCGCACGTTAAGCGGCGCTGTGCTCGCGCTCGTCCGTTGCCTTGCCCTGCCACGGCGTATTGGACGTCACGATGCAGAGCCCCGTGCGGTCGCCGTGCTGCCATGTTCTTGCTGATGGCAGCCACGCAACCCAATCCCGGCCGTCGGCCGCGTGGGCGAGCGGACCACCGGGTGCCAACTGGGACGTGCAATAGGCCAAGACGGACTCTTTGACAGCGTCATCGCCCGGCCATTCCTCGCCGCTGAAGGTGTAGGCGGTGACGGCCTCAGCGCTGTGGCTCTGCTCGCACGGGACTACATGCACGGTGCCGGCTGACTCCCCAAGCGACTCAATGCACATGCCGGGGACCACTTGCGCCGAGCGCAGACGGCCCGTGGCATCCGAGTCTGCTTGCGTGAGGTTTGCGTTGCGCGCCGAGAGCATCATCTGTGCCACCACCCCGGCCACGATCGCCACGCCCCCCACCACCAGCAGCACCGTGACCCAGCGCGGGAACCGGGTGCGCTTCTTGCGCGGAGGCTGCGGCCGGAAGTCCGTGCGCTTGACCGTGCCGGCCGGCGTGCTGCCAACTGTTGCGTCCCCGGGCGCTGGCGGCGCGGCAAAGTCCCCGGGGCCGGGTGGCGCGGCGAAGTCGTCCGTCATGCGTGGTTCCTCACTTTGGGTCAGCCAAGTCCACGATGACGGGCACGTGGTCAGACGCGCCCTGGCCCTTGCGCTCCTCGCGATCAATCGTGACTCCCGTTGCGCGCGCGGCCGCGAGTGCGGAGGCGTACACGAAGTCGATGCGCATGCCCTCCCCGCGCGGGAAGCGCAGCTGCTGATAATCCCAGAAAGTGTAGGTATTGGGCTGGGGCAAGTAGCGGCGGCTGAGCTCCTCATAACCGGCAGAGGCAAGCGCGTGGAAGGCCTCGCGCGCCTCCGGGGTTACGTGCGTCTCCGCGCTGCTGTCCGTCTCTGACCAAATGTCGGTGGTGAGCGGCGCCACGTTGAAATCCCCCGCAATGAGGGCCGGGCCGCTTGCCCAGTCGATCGCTGCCGCCCGCAACTGGTCAAGAAAACTCAGTTTGTACGCGTAGTGAGGATCGCCGAGCGCCCGCCCGTTAGGCACGTAGACGCTCCACACGCGGGTATCGCCGCACAGGGCGCCAATGGCGCGCGCCTCCACTCGCGGATCCCCCGCCTTGGAGAAGCCAGGCTGGCCGGCAAATTCGAGCTCCACGGCGTCCAAACCGATACGCGACGCAATCGCCACGCCATTCCACTGATCGAGACCGTGGGCGGCAACCTCATAGCCAAGCGCCGCGAAGGGAGCCTGCGGGAACTGCTCGGGCTTGCACTTGATCTCCTGCATTGCGAGCACGTCCACTTGCGACCGCTCAAGCCAGGCGGCGACGCGGTCAACCCGCGCCCTGATCGAGTTGACGTTCCAGGTGGCGAAGCGCATGGCACCACGGTACCCACTCAACGTAGGGTCAGGGGATGGCAACTGCATTGGTAACTGGAGCGTCGGCCGGGCTTGGCGAGGAATTTGCTTGGCAACTTGCCACCGCCGGGCACGATCTTGTGGTGACGGCACGCTCCGGCGATCGCCTCAGTGAATTGGCCGACGTTGTGGCCAGTGCCACTGGCGTCTCGGTTGAGGTGCTGGTTGCGGATCTGGCAGCGGCTCACGGGCGGGAGGCCGTCGCTGCCAGGCTGGCCAACGCTGGGACGAGTGGCAGCACACAACCAGTGAGCCTGCTCGTCAACAACGCCGGCTTTGGCACTGGCACAGCATTTGTGGACACGCCATGGGAGGAGGAGGCCGCGATGCACGACGTGTTGGTCACCGCTCCCTTGCGCCTCACACACGCGGTGCTGCCGGGGATGATTGCGCGCGGGCACGGGGCCGTGCTCAATGTCTCCTCGATCGCCGCGCGCCTCAGCAATTCCACGTACGCCGCGCACAAGCGCTGGATCGTTGAGTTCACTGAGTCGCTCGCGGGCCAGCTTCGTGGCACCGGGGTCACCGTGACTGCCGTGCTGCCTGGTCTTACGCGCACCGAATTCCACGACCGTCCGGCACTCCAGCACCACCGGGAGGACTCGCCTGACTTCATGTGGCTCGATGCCGAACAGGTGGTGAGCGCCGCGCTTACGGGGCTGCGACGCGGGTCCGTGTCCGTGACGCCCTCCGTGCGCTACGCCGTGGCGGGGGCCCTCGCCCAACTTGCACCAGCGTCGGTCACTCGCGGCTTCCGGTCCATGCGCACGCAACGCTAGGCAGCCTATCGGGTGCCCGGCGGCGCCGCCGATAGGCTGGCGCCATGACTTCCCCTGGCATCTCCACACCCCGCGATACGCTCCGCGACCTCATCACCGAATTGGCCGTTGTGCATGGCCGCATCACGCTCGCTTCCGGGCGCGAGGCCGATTACTACATTGACTTGCGACGCGCGACGCTGCATCACGAGGCCGCGCCGCTCATAGGGCACCTTTTGCTGGATCACCTTGAAGTGAGCGGATATGGGCCGGGCGACATCGATGCGGTTGGCGGCCTCACCCTGGGCGCGGACCCCGTGGCCGGAGCGGTGCTCCACGCCGCCGCCTCACGTGGGCTTGCGATCGACGCCTTTGTGGTGCGCAAGGAGGCTAAGGCGTACGGCATGCAGCGACGCATTGAGGGGCCCGACGTTGTTGGCAAGTCGGTAGTGGCGGTTGAGGATACGTCCACAACAGGGGGTTCGGTGCTTACGGCGGTGGAGGCGCTTCGAGAGGCGGGTGCCAATGTCGTGGCCGTAGCGGTGATTGTGGACAGGGGCACGGGAGCTCGCGAAGCCGTTGAGGCTGAGGGCTTGCCGTACCTCTACCTGTATGACCTCGCTGATCTGGGCCTGGAGTAACACGTGAACCGGTTCAGCACCCGCAACGCGCTTGGCTGGATTGGTGGCGGCGCCGCGCTTGTGGTCTCGATGAGCTGGCAATTGAATTTGCTGAGTGGTCCCTTCTTCAGCATCGTGGTAGTCGCGGGGATTGTGGCGGCCGCGTATTGGATTTACCGGCAGCTTGAGCAATGGGGACACGGCAAACGGTTGCGCGAGTTTGCGCTGACCTTGGGGTGGACTTACAGCGAGACCGGCGGCCTGCGGGTGAACAAGTTCACGGGCTTCCCCTTTGGCATAGGCACCGAACGAGAGGTGCGCGACGTCATCGAGGGCAATTACGCGGGCTTTGCGTGCGCTTCCTACACCTACCGGTTTCGGAATCAAATGGGCGGCAAGCGGGCTGGCGATCAGATCTTCACCGTGACCGAGCTGGGGCTGGAGACTCCGTACCCCCGCCTTGATCTCATGCCGGAGAACATCGGCACGCGCGTGCTGAGCACGGTTGGCCTGCCGGACATCGACCTTGAGTCCGCGGAATTCAATCGCACGTGGCGCGTGATGTGCACGGACCGGCGTTATGCCGTGGACTTCCTCGACCCACGCATGATGCAACTGCTGTTGACCGCCTCCGTTTCCGGCGTGTCTGTGCGCGTGGACGGGAACCGGATATTCGCGTGGAGCGCGGGACTCGCGCCGGTCAAAGAGCTCAATCGCCGCCTGGACCTGGCAGTGGGAGTCGCAAAGCGCATCCCCGCACACGTGGAGCGAAAGTACTACGAAGCCGATGCATGGCGCAGGGAAGCGTTAGAGGAGCGCGAGCGCAACGCGCCAACGTGGGCAAAGACGGGCGGGATCCTCAATTCGCGGCGGTACACGGGCATCGGAATGGACGAGGATGGCGATGGCATTGACGACTCGGAGCAGGGCAACCGCTAGAGTCGTGTCAACGTAACTTGGGAGGTCAGCATGTGGGTGTGGATCGTCGTCGCAATTGTTGTAGTCGTCGTGTTGTGGGCCGTTGCCGCGTACAACGGGCTCGTCAAACTGCGCAACCTTGTGCAAGAGGCGTGGCACCAGATCGACACCGAGCTACAGCGTCGTCATGACCTGATCCCCAACCTCGTTGAGACCGTCAAGGGCTACGCCGCGCACGAGCGCGCAACCTTCGAGGCGGTAACCGAAGCCCGCGCGGCCGCAGCGAACCCAGGTCAGTCGCCGGCGGAGCAGGCCAAGCAGGAGAACGTCCTGACCCAGGCACTCGGCCGCCTCTTTGCCGTTGCCGAGGCGTACCCGGAGCTCAAGGCGAACGTGAACTTCCTGCAACTGCAGACGGAGCTCGCCAACACCGAGGACAGGGTGGCAGCGGGCCGCCGGTTCTACAACGCCAACGTGCGGGACTTCAACACCAGGATCGAGACCGTTCCTACGTCGATCATCGCCAACATGTTCCACTTTGTGCAGGCCGAGTACTTCGAGACCGA
>CAYMRO010000178.1:0-4426 GCA_964392875.1 uncultured Demequinaceae bacterium | reverse complement strand
ATGCCGCCTTCATTGAGTCGGTGTTGGCACTGCGCCAACCGCTCTCTGAACCCGTCTGGGCAAAGCCAACGGTGATGACGTCGCCGCCGCCCCCGCCGCCCGGGTTTGCGGTGTTGGTTGCGTCGCCCTCAGACGAGCAGCCTGCGATCGTGAGCGCCGAAGCTCCCACCAACGCGAGAGTTGCGAACATGCGCTTCTTCATTCCCAAAACCTCCTTGTTTTGGCCAGGCCTTCCGGCCACTCGGGTGCGTTCCCTCCGACTTCCGGACGGCCCGTGCCTGAAATATTAGCCCTAACATTTAGCGTTCACACAACCCGAGACAGGTCACAGTTTCGTAACGGCCCCCGTACGGATGCCGCTCAGCGGGGAGTTCGAAACGTTACGAATGCTCAGTTTCCGTTATCGCTCACAATTTTGCCCGTCAGTTGGGCAGTCATGGCACCTCAGCGCCCAATGGCCCGACGCTCGGGAACAGCCTGCGTCCACGCTCGGTTTAACCTCGGGCCTACTCGCGAGAGGATTCATCCATGACAACCGCGCTTTTCTCACCCCTCACCGTCCGCGACGTCACGTTCCGGAATCGGCTGTGGGTGTCTCCTATGTGCCAGTACTCGTGCGAGGAGCAGAACGGCGTGCCCACGGACTGGCACCTGGTTCACCTCGGCTCCTTTGCGCGCGGTGGGGCCGGACTGGTAGTTGCCGAGGCCAGCGGCGTGACGCCGGAGGGGCGCATCACGCCTTGGTGCACGGGCATCTGGGACGCTGAGCAGCGCGACGCGTGGCGACGCATCACCGACTTCATCCACGGCCAAGGGGCCAAGGCCGGCATTCAACTGGCACACGCGGGGCGCAAGGGCTCCACGTATCGCGATTGGAGCGGCGTGGGATCAGTAGCCGTCAATGACGGCGGCTGGCCAACCGTGGCCCCCTCCCCCGTTGCCTTCACGGGCTATGCCGAGCCACAAGAGCTCAGCGCCAGCGAAGTCGAGGCACTGCCCGCGGCCTGGGCGGCGGCGGCGCGCCTGGCGCTTGACGCGGGCTTTGACGTGCTTGAGGTGCATGCCGCGCACGGGTACTTGTTGCACCAATTTCTGTCGCCGCTCAGCAACGAGCGCACCGATGCCTGGGGCGGCTCACTCGAAAACCGAGCACGCCTACTCATTGACGTAGTGCGCGCGGTGCGCGCCGAGGCCGGCGAGGGCGTTCCCGTGTTTGTGCGGCTCTCCGCCACTGATTGGGCCGAGCCGGAGGGCTGGACCATCGAAGACACGGTTGCGGTCAGCGCCTGGGCCCACGAGGCTGGCGCGGACCTCGTGGACGTTTCCTCGGGCGGCCTCGTCACGGGCGTGCGCATTCCTACCGGACCCAGCTATCAGGTGCCCTTTGCGCACGCCGTGCGCACGGGCGCACACATGCCATCAGGTGCGGTTGGTCAGATCGTTGGCGCCCACCAAGCAGAGGCGATCATCGCGCAGGGTGAGGCCGATGCTGTGTTCGTTGGCCGCGAGTTCTTGCGCGATCCTCACCTCCCGCTGCGCATGGCCCACGAACTCGGCGAAACGCTGGATTACTGGCCGCATCCGTACGTGCGTGGGCGCTTCAGCGACCGCCCCAACGTTGACTAGCCCTTTGGCGTTGCGCGCCTCATGAGGCCGTAGCCAACGAGACCACCCACAAGCGACAGCGGCACACTCAGTAGTGCAAGCTGAAGCGGCGAGCGCGCGGTGAAGAATTGCCCCACGGACGCCCATGCGTCCGCTTGGGTGATGGCCCAGAGCGTCGCCAACAGCAGTACGGCGACACTCGCAAAGAAGGTCAGGATCCCAGTGGCACCCCACCGCACAAACACCGCTGCCACGCCGGAGCCAACGAAGAACATGAAGAGGAGCACCAACGTGTAGGTGACCGCGACTTCCCACAAGGGCATCGTGGCAAACGGACCGGGCGCAAAGAACCAGCCGTTCACTCCCCATCCGCTCGTAGCGCGCTCCACACCTGCGAGCACTGACACGCCAATCCCGTACATGAGCGCGAGCCCAGCAAAGAGCGCCGATGTGCCAACGAAGTAGTCGCGCCGCGTTGCACCGAGGCCCACCACAAAGCTGAACGTTTGGTTCATGGCCTGAACGGCAACCACCACCATGTAGAAGACGATCCACGAGACACCGCCGTTGTAGTGAAAAGCGTCTGCCTCAACCCCGCGGTCTCCCGCTGCCATCAGGACCAGGTGCCAGATCGCAAAGTTCAACCCGAAGACCACCAGGAGGATGAGCCACGGGGAGATGAGCGTGGTCCACGGGTTCGCCACATGAATGCGAACGGTGGCGCCGATGCGGTGAACCGGCGCGCGGTGAGTACGGGTAACGCTGTGAGTTGGGGCAACGGCGGTCATGAAAGTGCCTCCTGCGGCTGAACGGTGCCGCGAGTGCGGCTGACAATGAGTTGTTGAAGGGACACGGGAGCCACCTCGAGCCCCGCAGCTGCGGCGGCCGCCTTGTCGGCAGGGCTAAGGCCCGCGACTGTGACGGAGCTGATTCCGCCGAGGACGTCTGTTCCAAGCACTTCGCGGCCAACAGCGAAAGTGTCCACCGCTGACTTGGCGCCAACCAGGGTCACGGCCGTACCGCGCAGGGCGTCCGAATTGTCGTTGATGATCACACGGCCCCCGTCGATGACGATGACGTGCTCGAGCAACTTCGCCGCCTCGTCGATGAGGTGCGTGGACAGCACGATTGTGCGCGGATGCTTGGAGTAGTCCTCGAGCAAATGTGAGTAGAACAACTCACGTGCCACGGCGTCGAGACCGGCATACGGCTCGTCGAAGAATGTCAGTTCAGCTCGCGCCGCAAGGCCGATGATGGCGCCAACCGCAGAACGCTGACCTCGTGACATTTTCTTAATGCGGCGGTCCAGTGGCAGATTGAACTCGGTAGCGAGCTGCGCGGCGTAGTCGGCATCCCAATTGGGAAAGAGGCGCTCGGCGGCGCGCAGTGCATGCTTGCCGCGAAAGCTGTCCGGGTACACCTGAGTCTCGCGAATGAAGCACGTGCGCGAGAGCACCGCAGCATTTTCCACCGGGCTCTCGCCGATCAACCGGATCTGACCCGCTGACGCGAATGCTTGCCCCGTCAGGAGCCGCATGAGGGGTGTTTTGCCCGCACCATTGCGGCCAAGCAGGCCGCAAATGGTGTTCTCTTCCACTTCAAACGTGACGTCTTCAACGGCGTGTACCTTGCCGTAATGCCTGGCAAGCCCGGCTACTTCGATAACGGCCGTCATGATCCGGCCTCCTTTCCAATCATTGCTGCAAGTTGTGTTGGCGTGATGCCTATGGCATTGGCGTGAGCCACAAGCGGGCGCACGTACTGATCGCTGAAGGCGTCCCTGCGGGCCGCGATGAGGCGTTCCCGCGCGCCCTCGGCCACGAACATGCCAATGCCGCGGCGCTTGTACAGAATTCCCGCCTCGACGAGCATGTTCACACCTTTGAGAGCCGTTGCCGGGTTGATGCGGTGAAAGGCCGCCAGCTCGTTGATCGACGGCACTTGCGACTCGGGCGGCATGGAGCCGTCGATGATCTGCGACTCCAATTGCTCCGCGATCTGCACAAAGATCGGACGCCCCTCGTCCATGCTCACCTCCCGGTACATCGGTTAGTTGGTTCAGTAACTAAGTAAACCGCTTGCCCGACGCTGCTGTCAAGCCCGGCGCCCAGCCTGGCCGTTGTGCCCGCTAAAGTGGGCATATGTCCGAGACTGCGCTGGTATGGATCGACTGCGAGATGACCGGTCTCGACGCCGTGAATGACGCCCTCATCGAAGTGGCGTGCCTCGTGACCGACGCCGAACTCAACGTGCTTGGCGAGGGCGTGAGCGTTGTCATCCGCCCTTCTGCAGCGGCGATTGACGGCATGGGCGACTTTGTACGCGCCATGCACACAACGTCGGGCCTTATCAACGATCTTGACGCCGGAGTAAGCATGGAGGAAGCGCAGGGTCAAGTGCTTGCGTATGTCCGGGCGCACGTGCCGGTAGCGGGCAAGGCGCCGCTCGCTGGCAACACCGTTGGCATGGACAAGTTGTTTCTGGAGCGCGACATGCCGGAGCTCATGGCGCACCTGCACTATCGCGTGGTGGACGTGAGTTCGCTCAAGGAACTGGTGCGGCGCTGGTACCCGCGGGTGTTCTTCCAGGCACCCGCAAAGACCGGTGGACACCGGGCGCTGGGCGACATCGAAGACTCGATCCGCGAACTGCAGTACTACCGCGAGACGGTGCTGGTGCCCCTACCGGGGCCGGACAGCGTCAAGGCCAAAGAGGCCGCCGTACGCGTTGCGCCCCCTGCGTGAGCGCAGTCCACGTCACGTAGCAACGGCCTTGCGAGAGACGGTACACTTTTCGCTGGCAAGTTTCACGGGCCTATGGT
>CAYMRO010000177.1:0-4429 GCA_964392875.1 uncultured Demequinaceae bacterium | reverse complement strand
TAGGGCCGAAGGTCGTGTCGAGCCACAGCTGCACGTACGCAGCGGAGCTGTTGACGGCCGCGAGCTCCTGGAGCACCGGGTCGGTCACTGCGCTAGCACCTGCGGGGTTGGCGGGGAGGCCAATTCCCGTAGCGGCAAACGCCGTCTGCACCTCGTCGCTCGCGACGTACGCGAGGAAGTCCGCGCACTCCGGGGGAGCGTCAACGTAGCAGCTGAATCCGTCACCGCCACCAAGAGCGGCGCTGGGGTCGCCCTGACCGGAAGCAGTTGCCGGCATCGGGAACCAGCCGAGGTCTGCCGAGAGAGCAGCCTTGGCGTCGTCGCCTTCAGCGAAGCCTGCGTAAACAGACGGGTTCCATGCACCCATGAGTTCCATGGCTGCCTTGCCCGTGGCAACGAGGCCAGCGGACGACGTTGCGCCAGTCTGAGCCGCCGTTGACGTGAAGTCAGGCTGGAACGGGTCGGTGTCAATGAACGCCTGGAGGTCCGTACCTGCCTGGACCCAGCACGGGTCAGAGAAGTCGAACGAGGTACCAGCGCCCTGCAGGACGTCCTTGGAGCAAGAACGCAGAGCGAAGTTGTACCACCAGTGCGCTGCAGGCCACTTGTCGCCAGCACCCACCGCGATGGGGATGATGTTGGCGGCCTTGAGCTTTGCCACGTCGGCGTTGAGTTCGTCCATCGTGGTGGGCTCAGCGGTGATGCCAGCCTGGTCAAACAGCGACTTGCGGTACCAGACACCCTCCACACCGAACTGGAACGGGATGCCGTACGTCTTGTCTTGGTACTGCCACGGAGCAACTGCGCCACCGAGCTTGGCGATGGCGTCAGCGTCAACTTCGCTGAGGTCCATCAGGTAGCCGGCATCAACCTGGGCTGCGAGCTCGCCGCCGCCCCACTGCTGGAAGATGTCAGGAGCGTCACCGGCCTGAAGCGCGGTGGGGATACGCGTGCGCTGCAGGTCTTCGTTCTGGATCTGCTCGATCTTGAACGTGACGTTGGGGTGGAGTGCCGTGTAGTCGTCTGCAACCTTCTGCCAGAAATCGCCGAGCGGGTTGCCTCCGTCGTCACCCGCGACAGCGTTGTGCCACCAGGTGAGTTCTACGGGCGTGCTGGAGTCACCAGTGTTGGTGGCGCCGGGAGTGCTGGGAGTATCCCCCGAGTCGCTGCATGCGGCGAGCACCAGCGCGGAGGATGCAGCGATTGCCGCGAGTGCGGCCATTCGTCGCATGTGTGCCATGAATTGTCCTTTCGGATCGTCGTTGATCTATGCCGAACACGGGAAGTCTGGCACCGGCCGCCGTGGCATGTCAAACGTTGTCGATAACGTTTTCGTTACGGATGATAACGGGATACTATTGCGACCATGAACCCAGCGGCGCGCGTCAAACTGTCTGACGTTGCCGAGCGTGCAGGCGTATCCGTTGCCACCGTTTCCAAGGTGGTCAACGCGCGATACGGCGTCTCCAAGGACACCATTCAATTGGTGCAGGGCGTGATCGATGAGCTCGGCTACGTGGGTAACCTGTCGGCCGCGAGTCTGCGATCTGCCAGCACAAACGTGCTGGGAATCCTCGTTGCGGACTTTGAGCCATACTCCACCGAGATCATTAAGGGCGCCGCCACCGTCACTCGCGGAACCAACTGGGAATTGCTCTCGCATGCCGGCGGCGAGACCCACGGTTGGGAGCGTCGATCCATCGCCCGGCTAGGCGGAACGCTCATCGACGGCGCCGTTGTTGTGACGCCAACCACCTCAAATGTGAACTTTATTGTTCCCGTTGTGGCGATTGACCCGCACTACGGTCCCAACCAAGTGCCCACCGTGGACGCCGATTCCTACGGTGGCGCGCGCGCCGCCGTGGAGCACCTCATTGGACTTGGCCACTCGCGCATCGCCTTCATCGGCGGCCGTACCGAGCTGGATTCGTCTCGCTTGCGTGAGAACGGCTACCGCGACGCCATGGCAGCGGCGGGCCTCGAGGTTCCCGAAGTATACGTGCGCGAATCCCACTACGACCCCGACGTCGCGGAAGCCATTGCGCTCGACATGCTCTCTCTGCCACAGCGGCCAACCGCGATTTTCTCAGCCAACGACGTCACGGCTATCCGTGTCCTTGGCGCCGCGAAGGTCATTGGCCTGAGCGTGCCCGCCGAGCTGTCCGTAGTTGGCTTTGATGATGTTCCCCAGGCCGCTCTCGTGACGCCGGCGCTCACCACAGTGAGACAGCCCCTCGGCGCCATGGGCGAGGCGGCAATGGAGATGCTGCTAGAGATCCTTGCTGGCACTGAGCGTGACACTCACTTGCGCATGCCAACGGAGCTCATTGTGCGCGAGTCCACGGCACCGCCAGCGGGCTAGACGCCGTAGGTTGCCTGCGACTTGGCGTACGCCTCGCGGATGCCGGGTTTCACGTCTTGCGCGGGGGCAGCAAAGATGGCAAGCGGCCAGTTGGGCCGGGAACCAGTAAGCGCCCACGCCGCCTGCACCGCCGCACCGGCGGCCACGTACTCGCCGGGCTCCGGGATCTCCACCGGAACGTCGAAAACCTGGGCCGCTACTTGCGCAAGGGCGGGAGACTGGGCGGCGCCGCCAACGATGAGCACGCGTCGGGCCGTGACACCCAAACCGCGAATGGCGTCCATGCCGTCCGCAAGCCCGCACAGCATGCCCTCAAAAGCGGCGCGTGCAAGGTTCTCTCGAGTCATGGACGCGAGCGTGAGGCCCATAAGAGAGGCGGTGGCGTGCGGCAAGTTCGGGGTGCGCTCACCCTCGAAGTAGGGCACAAGTGAAGAGCCGCCCGCGCCTGGTTCGGCGGCAAGCGCGAGGCGGCTCAGCTCATCGTGATCTACACCGAGAATGTGCGCAAAGGCGTCAAGGACGCGCGCGGCGTTGAGGGTGGCGATCAGGGGTAGGAAGTCTCCGGAGGCAGAAGCAAAGCCCGCGACGGTGCCGGTAGCGTCGCGAACTGGCTGGGGCGTGACGGCGAATACCGTGCCCGAGGTGCCGATCGACACCACCACGTCACCCGCGGCGGCACCGAGTCCAAGGCCAGCTGCGGCGTTGTCGCCTGCGCCGGGCCCAAGGATGGGCTCGCTCGCGGCGAAGGACGCGTGCACCGTGCCTGAACTCTCCGCCGGCCCGAGCACTCGCGGCAGGAAGGCGCCATGCCCGAGCGCGGCGGAGAGGAGATTGAGGTCATATTCGCCGGTAGTTGGGTTCCAGTAACCCGTTCCCGAAGCGTCAGACCGGTCTGTGGTGAGGGACTCAAGGTCCGGACCAAGCGTGGACTCGGACGCGGGACCGTAGCCCCTGAGCCGCCACGTGAGCCAGTCATGGGGGAGTGCAACGGCGGCAACCCGAGCCGCATTCTCTGGCTCGTTGTCACGCAGCCAGCGCAGCTTGGTTGAAGTGAAGCTCGCCACTGGCACCAGGCCGGTGCGCTCCGCAAGAGCCTCCGCACCGAACTCGGCGATGAGGTCCCGCGCTGCCTGTGCGGAACGAGTGTCGTTCCACAACAGGGCATCGCGGACCACATTGCCGTCTGCGTCGAGCGCCACCATGCCGTGCTGCTGGCCGCCGACGCTGATGGCCGCGACGTCGTCGAGACCGCCCGCATCGGCGATCGCGACAAGCAGCGCCGTCCACCAATGGGATGGCGCCACTTCCGTGCCGTCGGGATGCGAGGCGCGGCCGGAGCGCACAACGGCGCCGGTTTCGAGGTCGCGAATCACGACCTTGCAACTCTGAGTGGACGAGTCCACACCAGCAACCAGCGTCATTGCGTGCCCTTCCCCAGCGACTCTTGTACCGTGCGCGAGCGTTAGCCGCGAGCACCCATGAGGTGCTCGGTGGCCAGCTGCTGCAGGCGCACAAAGCCAAAGCCCTTGCCGCCAAAGTAGGCGTCGGGGTTGAAGTCCTCGAATGCCGAGCGGTCGCCGATGAACTGGTCTGCGGTCTCGCCATCGCCGAGCGTGGTCTGGCCAAGCTCGTAGACGCGGGCGGCCTCCAGGGCCTCCTGGACCTCGGGGTCAGCGCGGAACGCAAGGGCGCGCTCCTTGAGCATGAGGTACATCGACATGTTGGCCTTGACCGAGTCCCAAACACCGTTCTCGTCTTCGGTGCGCGAGGGCTTGTAGTCAAAGTGACGCGCGCCATCGTACTTGGGTCCGCCGTTGGGCGAGCCGTTCTCCAGCAGGTCTACCAGGGAGAACGCGTTGTGCAGGTCGCCGTGGCCAAAGACCAGGTCTTGGTCGTACTTGATGCCGCGCTGACCGTTGAGGTCAATGTGGAAGAGCTTGCCGTGGAACATCGCCTGTGCGATGCCGGCGGTGAAGTTGAGGCCCGCCATCTGCTCGTGGCCAACTTCGGGGTTGAGGCCAACCAGCTCGGGGCGCTCAAGCGAGTCGATGAACGCAATCGCGTGGC
>CAYMRO010000176.1:0-4515 GCA_964392875.1 uncultured Demequinaceae bacterium | reverse complement strand
GCGGGCCAGAACGCGGCGCTCAAGTCCTTCTCCCTTGACCAGCAGTTCTTGGCGCAGACCTTTGTGGCGGTTGACCCCAACGGTCAGGATCCGTGCGAAATTCGCCAGCACCGCGGTGATGCAGCCGTGGCGGAACTCATGGCGCACCCTGTGCCGCTCTTCGAGTTCGTGATCAAGTCCACGCTCGCCGCCCACAACCTCGCCTCGCCTGAAGGCCGGGTTGCCGCCCTGCGCGCGGCCGCGCCGGTGGTGGCGGGAATCCGCGACTCGGCCCTCCGCCCCGAATACGCGCGCAACCTCGCGGGCTGGCTGGGGATGGAGCCGGCACAGGTGCTCGCCGCCGTTGGGGCTGGCGCCAAATCCCGGCCCGACGCTGCGGGGACGGGCGTACGGGAGGCCACCCAAGCGTCGGACAGGCCAAATGCCAAGGATCCCGTGGTGCGTTCGCAAGCTCTAGCGCTGGGCGTGTTGCTGCAGGCGGGCGAGGTCATCGTGAATGACGCTTCTGCGCTTGCGTTGTACGGGGCGATCTCCGCGGAGGCGTTCACGGTGCCGCAGTACAGGGCGGTGTTCGAGGCGATCCGCGCGGCGGGCGGTCCCGCCCTGGGCGATTGGGTGGGGGCCGTGGTGGCCGAGGCGGGCGAGGAACTTGCCGGCGTGGTGTCGCAGCTCGCGGTCACGCCGCTGCCAACGGATCGCGCCGATGCCGAGTATGCGCGGTCAGTGCTGTCGCGGATGCTAGACCTGGACCTCACGCGACAAATCGCGGAACTGCGAGGGGGAATGCAGCGAGCGGGGGAGGGCACGGACGAGGCTCAGGCGGCGTTCGCCACCATCATTGCGCTCGAGACGCGCAGGCGCGCACTCAGAGAGGAGTAAGCATGCCGGGAGGGCGAAGGCAGCGAGTTTCGGTCGTCACGCTGGGGGTGCGGGACCTGGAGCGCGCTCGCGAGTTTTACGAGGGGTGGGGCTGGATCCCTGAAGTGGTCAGCGACGAGGTGGTGTTCTTCCAAGGCAACGGCCTGGTGATCGCGTTGTTCGGGATGGACGATTTTGCGGCCGATCAGGGCCGGCCTCAGGCAAGCCTTGGCGTTGGCGCCATGGCGCTCGCTCAGAACTACGGCTCCACGGCGGAGGTGGACGCGCGCTTCCGCGCGGCGCTTGGCGCTGGCGCCACGATGCTGAAGCGTCCCGCGGAGACCACGTGGGGTGGCTATAGCGGCTACTTCGCGGATCCGGACGGGCACGTGTGGGAACTCGCCATGAACCCGTTCTGGTCTCTGGACGAGTGGGGGAACGTGGATTTGCGAGATCCCGCGGCGTAGCAACAACCGCCGCTGTCAACGTTGCGAGAGCACGCGCTTCACTTCGCCATTCCGCGCCGGTCCCGCATGTACAGGCGCGTGGACGCAACGGCGAACGCGCCCGCGCCCGCGGCAACGCACCACATAAAAATCAGCGCGGCGTAATCGCCCCGCGTGGTTGGAGGTTCGAGGCCCGTGGCAAGGATCCAGGCGAATGCGACCGTTAAGGCCCACATCAAGATCGGAGTAATGAGAGGCATTGGCCGCCCACCCGAGCTCTCCCAGCGTTCAGCTGTTGCCGGCGCGATGACCTTCCAGATGGGCATGGGCAAGGAGAACAAGATCAACCCCGCGACGAACTTGAACACCGACGCGACGAAGCCGAGGAAGCCGCCCTCCGGGAGCAGATAGGCGATGAACCAGCACAACGCTGCTGCAACCACACCAATCCCGACGAGCGCCAGTCTGGCGCGCCGCTCCGAATTCATGTCGCCAGCATAGAAGTCTGCACCTGACCCGATACCAAAGCCGCCGCTACGTTCTACAGCGGTGGCTTCGTAGCCTAGTGGTGCGGCCCGCATCATCGCTGGTAGAGGGCTATTTTCTGTGGCTCCCCCGACTGGACTCGAACCAGTAACCTGCCGATTAACAGTCGGCTGCTCTGCCAATTGAGCTACGGAGGATTGCGGCTCAAATATGTTACCCGATTGCGTGACGCGGGCGGGACACGCGTTGGCCCTCTCTCTAGCGGCACGCAACCGCCCGGCACGACCTGTGGTGGCCGGGCGGTTGCGTGCTCTGCGAGCTAGTTGAGGCCGTTGTCCTTCAGCCATGCGGCCGCGATGTCCGGCGTAGACATTTGGTCCACCGTGGACTGCACGTTGAGGGCAACGAGGCCTTCTGGCGTGAGCGCCTTGGACACGGCGTTGATGATGTCCGCGACCGAGTCAGCAACATCGGAATTCACTACCGGCACCACGTTGGACGCGAGGAAGAGACCCTCAGGGTCTGCGAGCGTCACGAGGCTGTCCGTCTGGATGCGGGGGTCCGCGCTGTACACGTTCGCGATGTTGACGGTTCCGGCAAGCAGGTCCTCAACGGTGGTGTCGCCTGTTGCCTTGAAGGCCACGTCAACGCTGTACTTTGACTTCAATCCGGTGGGTCCATAGGGGCGGTCCTCGAGTTCTGGCGCGCCGCCCAAGGTCAGCGGAACGTCAACCTTGGAGAGATCCGCGAGAGACGTGAGGCTGTATTTCGCCGCGAAGTCCGCGGTGACGTTGTAAGAGTCTTGGTCCGTTGCGGTGGACTGGTCGAGCACCTCAAGCCCGTCTGGCAGCGCGGTCTGCAGCGCCGCATATACGTCGGCAGCCGTGGTGGCCGTGGTGTCGGGTTCGTAGAACTGCAGGAGGTTGCCCGTGTATTCGGGGAACAACTGCACCTCACCGGATTCGAGTGACGGGATGTACGCATCGCGCTGGCCGATGTTGAACTTGCGATCCACCGTGAAACCCTTGGCTTCGAGTGCTTGGGCGTAGATTTCCGCGATGATTTCGTTCGAGTAGTAGGCCTGCGAACCAACGACGATGGTGCCCCCGGCGGCGGGGGAGGTGTGGGTCACGGACGGTTCTGCGAGCGGATCCGTAGAACTGCAGCCCGCGATGACCAAGGTCGCCGCACCAAGGACGGCGGCGAGGCCAAGTGTGCTCTTCTTTTTGAGTCCCAACATGGGGTGGCTCCTTCGGTTAGTTGACTTGTTCAACCGCGTAGTTCTCGATTTGTTCCATGACCTCCTTGTTCGTGGCCCGATGCGGTTCAGATGGGTTGCGTCGCCCGGCAGTGACGCCGCGCGGCGTGGCGACCCGTTCAAGCAGAGCGAAGATGCCGTCCAGCACGAGTGCGAGGATGACCACCGCGATGGCTCCGCCCAGGATTTGGTCGAACCGACGCAGCGGCACGCCTTGGATGATGTAGAAGCCAAGACCTCCCAGGCCCACGTACGCGGCGAGGGTGACGGTGGCCACCACTTGCAGCACCGCGGACCGGATACCCGCCATCACGAGGGGCAAACTCAAGGGAAATTCAATCTTGCGGAAGACCTGCCATTGCGTCATGCCCACGGCTCGGCCCGCGTCAATGACGGCGCGGTCAATGGCCTCGATGCCCGTATAGGCGCCCGCCAGGATGGACGGGATCGCGAGCAGCACAAACGCGGTAATTGCTGCAGCCGGCTTGTGAAGAACGCCGAATACCAGCACCAACAGCAGGATGAGGCCGAACGACGGCACGGCACGGCCCGCGCCCGCCAACGCAACGGCCATATCCCGCCCTCGCCGGGTGTGGCCAACCAAGTATCCAAGTGGCACGGCCACGACCGCGGCAATTGCCACCGACACAAACGTGTAGAACAGATGCTCCGCAATGGCCGTGGGCAGCGGATGGGAACCCGTCAGACGATCCGGTGAGAACAGCCACGCAAAGGCGTCGGCGAAGAGGTTCATGGGTTCACCACGTGACTTTGGAGCGCGCGGCGACCACTGCGTCGGCCCGGCACCCACGGCATGAGCAGGCGACCAATCGCGGCGAGAAGCAAGTCAACGATGAGCGCGATGAGCATGACCGCGATCACGCCGGCAAGCACTTCCGGGACGATCCTGCGCTGCAGGCCATTGGTGAAGAGGTAGCCCAGGTTCTCCACGCCAATGAGAATCCCCACCGTCGCGAGGGAAATTGTGGACACCGCCGCGACCCTCAGGCCGGCGAGAATGACAGGTCCGGCGAGCGGCAGTTCCACTGCCCAGAATTGCCGCCACGACCCATACCCCATGGCCGCGGCGGCCGAGCGGACGCTCGGGTCAATCGAGGCGAGCGCGTCGGCAACGGACCGCACCATGATGGCCACCGCGTAGATCGTCAACGCGATCACGAGGTTGGCCACGGACAGGAAGCTGATTCCCAGCAGCGGTGGCAAGAGCGCGAACAGCGCGAGCGACGGGATGGTGTACAGCAAGCCACTCGTGGTGAGGATCAGCCCGCGCGTGAACCTGTAGCGAAACGCAAGCCAACCAAGTGGGATGGCAATCAGCAGCCCCAAGATGATGGGCAGCGCGCTTTGTTTGAGGTGCGCCACCGTGAGTGACGCGATGAGATCAAGGTTGTTGGCCACCCAGGTCATACGCCGTCCTCAACGAGGCGACCTTGTGTGCGGCCCTGG
>CAYMRO010000175.1:0-4538 GCA_964392875.1 uncultured Demequinaceae bacterium | reverse complement strand
GGCTCGCCTCACCGCGCACGGCGCTGGCATTCACCTAGCCAACGTGCCTGGTACAGACATGGTTGTGCTCCTCGCGCTGTTGCACATCCTCATCGACGAGGGTCTCGTGGACGCCGAGTACCTCGCGGCCCGCACCACGGGCTGGGACTCCGTGGTCTCCTCGGTTGGGCGCTGGTGGCCCGAGCGCGCGGAGGCCGTGTGCGGCATCTCCACCGCGGAACTGACGCGAGTTGCGCGCACCCTGGCCGCGGCCTCCCCATCCAGAGGCGGTGCGGGCGCGTACGTGCTCACGGGCCGTGGACTGGAGCAGTCGTCGCAAGGCACGGATTCCGTGTCAGCCGCGATCAACCTCGCCCTTGCCCTAGGGCTCCCCGGCACGCCGGGCAGCGGATATGGCCCTGTCACGGGTCAGGGGAATGGTCAGGGCGGCAGGGAGCACGGCCAGAAGTCTGATCAGCTGCCCGGTTACTCGTCCATCACGGATCCCGCACGCCGCGAGCACGTCGCCAAGGTGTGGGGCGTCGATGCCGCCTCAATTCCCGGGCCAGGGGTGCCCGCCATGGAACTACTGGCAAGCCTGGGAGCGCCTCACGGGCCGCGCGCGCTACTCGTGCACGGCTCCAACGTGGTGGTCTCCGCACCCAACGCCGATGCCGTGCGGCGCAGCCTCGAGTCCCTTGACCTGCTGGTTGTGTGCGACGTGGTGCCCTCGGAGACCACTGCCCTTGCCGACGTTGTGCTCCCCGTGACCCAGTGGGCAGAGGAGGAGGGCACCATGACCAACCTCGAGGGCCGCATCATTCGCCGCCGCCCGGCCGTGGCTCCGCCCACCGGAGTGCGCACGGAACTGTGGATCTTCGGTGAGCTCGCGCGCCGTCTGGGCAGCACCGCCACCTTTAGCGACGACCCCCGCGAGGTGTTCGCGGAACTGTCCGCAGCGTCGGCCGGTGGCACTGCCGACTATTGGGCGGGCACCTATGAGCGGCTCGATGCAGGGGACGAGCTGCACTGGCCCGTGACCGCAGCGAACCCTGCAGGCACGCCTCGCGTGTTCCTGGAGCGGTTCAACACGCCCGACGGGAAGGCACGCATGATCGCGGTAGACCACAGCGGCCCGGCGGACGACGTGCGTGTTGGCGCGCCGGTCTTCCTGGTGACGGGACGCGTGCTCACGCAATACCAAAGTGGAGCGCAGACGCGCAGGGTGCCAGAGCTCTTGGCCGCGGATCCGGCCCCTTACGTGGAACTTCACCCCCAACTCGCGCAGCGCCTCGGCATTGCGAATGGCGACCGTGTGGTGCTCACGAGCGAGCGCGGCATTGTCAAGGCGGCGGCCAGGCTCAGCGTAGACATTCGCCAAGACACCGTGTTCATGCCGTTTCACTGGGCGGGCGAAGGCTCGGCAAACCGCATCACGAGCGACGCAACGGACCCCATCTCCGGCATGCCGGAATTCAAGCTGTGCGCCGTCTCGGTAGCACTAGAGCAGGTGATGGCATGAAGCGCATAGTCGTCATTGGCCACGGCATGGTGGGCTCGCGGTTCGTGGAGGACATCGTTGCGGCGGACCCCTACGTCTCTGTGACAGTCCTGGGCAAGGAGCCCGTGGCCGCGTACAACCGCGTGCTGCTCAGCTCGGTCGTGGCGGGCACCAAGTCACCGGCGCTCCTGCGCATCGCCGCCGACGCCCACCCGCGCGTGCGGGTACTGACGGGCGTTGGCGCCGCTCACATCAACCCGGAACTCAGCATCGTGACCGACGACGCTGGCACCGAACACCCTTACGCGCAACTCGTCATCGCTGCGGGATCGGTGGCGCGGGTGCCTCCCATTCAGGGCGTTGCCGACCCGGACGGACTCGTTGGAGGCGCGTTTGTGCTCAAGGACATGGCGGATGCCGAGGGCATCGTCAAGGCGGCAGGCAAGGCGCGGCGCGCCGTGGTCCTGGGGGCCGGGGTGCTGGGCCTCGAGGTTGCCACGGGGCTCGCCAAGCGTGGCGTCTCCGTGCGCATCGTCCACCTCGCCGACCGCCTCATGGAGCGCCAACTGGGGTGGGAGGCCTCGGAGATCGCGGAGGCGAGCCTGCGCAGGCTCGGCATCGAAGCTCACATTGGCGCCTCCATCGCGGGAGTGCGGACGCACCGCGGAGGAGTCTCCGCCGTTCGCCTCGAGGACGGTTCCGAGGTGCTCACGGACATGCTCGTCATGTGCTGCGGCACCGTTCCCGAGACGAGCCTGGCACGCAAGGCCGGGCTCGCGGTTGACCGTGGCGTTGTCGTTGACGAGGACCTCCGCACCACCGTCAGCAACATCTTCGCCATCGGTGACTGCGCGCAGCCCCCAGAGGGCGGCCGCGGGCTCGTGGCGCAAGGCTGGGACCAGGCGGCTCGCCTGGTGCGCCTCCTCGCCGGAACGGCCGACGCTGTGGAGACTGCCGCCACGAGCGACGTGGTGCGCGTAAAGGCATACGGCATGGCGATGGTGGCCATGGGAGTGTGCGGCGACTTTGATCGCTCAGACCCGCGCTACCGCGTCTTGAGCCTCAAAGACCCCGAGGGCGGTCGCTACGTGGAGGTGGTGGTGGCGGGCGGGCTCCTGGTTGGCGCCACGTGCATCGGCGACGCCGATGTTGCCGCCACGCTGAGCGCCCTCTACACGCGGGCCCTTCCCGTGCCGCACGATCCCGCTCACCTCATGATCAAGGCGCTCGCGGGAGAGGGCGCGGGCAGCGCCACTCGCGACCCGGCCCAGCTTGCCGACGACGACAAGGTCTGCACGTGCAACACCGTGACTGCCGGGCGCATTCGGCACGCGATCGCCGAAGGCTGCGCGAGCGTCCCGGAGGTTGCGGCGGCCACGCGCGCCACCACGGGCTGCGGTGACTGCTCGTCACTCGTCAAGGGACTTATCGATACGTGCACGGCTGCACCACAACAGGAGGTAATGGCATGAAGCACATCGTCGTGGTTGGAGGCGGCATGGTCGCCCACCGCTTTGTGGAGGCATTGCGGGCGCGTGATGAGGTTGGCGAGTACCGCGTGACGGTGTGCGCCGAGGAGCCCCGCAGGCCATACGACCGCGTGGCGCTCACCTCGTACTTCACGGGGCGTCACCCAGAGGACTTGGAGTTGGGCGATCGTGGGCTGTGGGACCACGAGCTCGTGACCTTGCGCAGGGACCACCGCGTGGAGAGCATCGACAGGCAGGCGCAGACGGTCGCCGCGGCCGACGGCACCACCCTTGAGTACGACCACCTGGTGCTCGCCACGGGCACCTACGCCTGGATGCCGCCCATCAAAGGCGCGGACCTATCCGGCGTGTTCCTGTACCGCACCATGGACGACGTTGCGGCGATCCGCGGCTACGTGGAGCAGTTGCGCGTTGACAAAGGCGGCGCGCTGCGCGGCGCTGTCATTGGCGGCGGCCTGCTTGGCCTCGAGGCCGCGGGAGCGCTGCAGGCGCTTGGGCTCAGCGCCACGGTGGTGCAAGCCGCGCCACGGCTCATGAACGTGCAGATTGACGAAGCGGGCGGGGTGGCGCTCAAGCGACTCGTGGAAAAGCTTGGCGTCAACGTCATGGTGGATGCCATGACGGACCGCTTCACGCGCGGCAAGACGGGAGCCGTTGGCGGCATTTCCTTTGCCGACGGCGGCGAACTGCTCGCGGACGTCATCATCGTGGCCGCAGGCGTGCGGCCGCGCGACGAACTGGCCAAGGCCGCTGGGCTGACCCTTGGCGAGCGCGGGGGCGTTGTGGTTGACGACACGTGCCTCACGGAGGACCCCGCGATCTCCGCGATCGGTGAGGTGGCATCCATCCAGGGCGCGTGGGTTGGCCTCGTTGCCCCCGGCTACACCATGGCCGAACTCACGGTAGATCGGCTGCTGGGGGGCAAGTCCACCTATCCGGGCACGGATGTGTCTACCAAGCTCAAGCTGCTGGGCGTTGACGTGGCGAGTTTTGGCGACGCCTTCGCCACCACGCCAGGCTCGCTCGAGTTGGTGTTCGCGGACCCGGTTGCCGGCGTCTACAAGAAGCTCGTCATGACGGATGATGCGCGCACTCTGCTGGGCGGCATCCTCGTTGGCGACGCGACCGCCTACGCGAGCCTGCGGCCCATGGTGGGTGCGGAGCTCCCCGGAGACCCGGGCTCGTGGCTCTTGCCGGAAGGCGCGGGAGAGCGGCCACAACTCGAATTGCCGGACACAGCATCGGTCTGTTCCTGCAACAACGTCACCGCAGGAGAGATTAGGGGCGCCGTCACCGATCACGATTGCCACGACCTCAGCGCCGTGAAGGCATGCACGCGGGCCGGCACCACCTGTGGCTCGTGTGTGCCACTCGTGAAGAAGATCATGAGTGCCGAGATGACCAAGCAGGGCCTCACCGTCTCCAACGCGCTGTGTGAGCACTTCGCCATGAGCCGCGCAGAGCTATTCAGCGCCGTGCAGGTTGCGGAGCTCGAGACGTTCTCCGAGATCATCGCGCGCTTTGGCACGGGCCACGGCTGCGACATCTGCAAGCCAACAGTTGGCTCC
>CAYMRO010000174.1:0-4543 GCA_964392875.1 uncultured Demequinaceae bacterium | reverse complement strand
GCCTCGGCGCCGCCCCACAGTCGCTTGTACGAGTTCACGTATTGGTTGGTGATGGCGGTGATCTCCGGAGCGTGCCTCAGGAGTCCGGCCATGAATTGGCGCGCAACCTGCGAGAGCTGATGGTCCACGCCTGCCTCAAAGAACGCGTTGCGATCGCCCTCAAAGAGGCTCATGTGCACGTGCATGCCAGAGCCAGGGCCGTCCGCGAGCGGCTTGGGCATGAAGGACGCGAAGACCCCCTGCTCAAGCGCCACTTCCTTGATCACGGTGCGGAACGTCATGATGTTGTCTGCCATGGTGAGCGCGTCCGCATAGCGGAGGTCAATCTCGTTCTGGCCGGGACCGGCCTCGTGGTGGCTGAACTCCACGGAGATGCCCATCGACTCGAGCATCGTGATAGCCGTGCGGCGGAACTCGTGGGCCGTGCCGCGCGGCACGTTGTCGAAGTAACCTGCCTGGTCAACGGGCTTGGGGATCTGGCCGTCTACGGGCGGCTCAAAGAGGTAGAACTCGATCTCTGGATGCGTATAGAACGTGAAGCCCAGTTCCGAGGCTCTGTCGAGCGTGCGCTTGAGTACCTGGCGGGGGTCGCTGAGCGCAGATTCGCCGTCCGGCGTGAAGATGTCGCAAAACATGCGGGCCGCGCCCTGGCGGTCGCCGCGCCACGGCAGAATCTGGAACGTGGCGGGGTCGGGCTTGGCGATCATGTCGGCCTCGTACACACGCGTGAGGCCTTCCACGGCGGAGCCGTCAAAGCCAATGCCCTCGCTGAACGCGTTCTCGAGTTCCGCGGGCGCAAGTGCCACGGATTTCAGGATGCCTAGAACATCGGTGAACCAGAGGCGAATGAATCGGATGTCGCGCTCCTCGACACTGCGGAGCACGTATTCCTGCTGCTTGTCCATGTGCCTATCCTGCCCTATCGATGTGTCGTGCGTGTGTCGTGGCAAGAGCGGTTGCGCCGCGTAGGCTTCCCTCATGCCCGCGTTGCGAATAGCCCTCGCCCAGGTGAACCCCTGCGTGGGTGACATCGCTGGTAATACGGCACTTGTGTTGGACGCGTGCCGAGCGGCCCATGAGGCTGGCGCGCACCTCGTTCTGCTTCCCGAAATGGTGGTCACGGGGTACCCCATCGAGGACCTCGCCTTGCGGGAGAGCTTCCAGCGCGCGGCCCAGGCTGCGGTGGCCCAGATCTGCGCCGCTTTGCTCGCGGACGGCCTGGGTGAGCTCACGGTGGTGCTGGGTTCGCTCGGCACTGCCCCAGATGGGCGGCCAACCAACAGGGCGCTCGTGATCGAGCACGGCGCCGTCATCGCCACGTATGACAAGCACCACCTCCCCAACTACGGCGTGTTCGACGAGCGGCGCATCTTCTCCCCCGGCTCCAGCCCGTGCGTTGTGACAGTGCGCGGACGGCGCGTAGGCATCGTGATCTGCGAAGACATCTGGCAAGACGGCGGGCCGGTCTCGGAGATGGACGATTTCAACGTGGAGTTGCTCGCGGTGCTCAACGGCTCGCCCTTTGAGGAGGGCAAAGGGCACGTACGGGTTGACTTGGCTCGCCGACGCGCGCGCGAGGTCATCGCGCCAGTTGCCTATTGCAACATGTGGGGCGGGCAAGACGACCTCGTCTTTGACGGCAACTCGTTCATCGTTGGGGTGGACGGCACGCTCCTCGCCTCCGCGCCCGGCTTCGCCGATTCCCTGCTCGTGTGGGAGGTGCCGCAAGACGACGACTCCCCCCAGGTGGGGCCGCTTGCCGAGCCTGCGAGCGACGACGCCCAGGTCTACGCCGCGTGCGTAACGGGCCTTCGCGACTACGTAGTGAAAAACGGCTTCAGGTCTGTTGTGCTGGGCGTCTCTGGAGGCATTGACTCCGCGCTCACGGCCGCGATGGCTGCCGACGCAATTGGCGGGGAGAACGTGGTTGGCGTGTCGATGCCGTCGTCGTTTTCCTCGGATCATTCGCGGGACGACGCCGCCGAGCTTGCCAAGCGCATCGGCGCGGACTATCGGGTGCAGCCCATTGCCGCGATCGTGGACGCGTTTCAAGGCGAGCTGGCGCTCGAGGGCGTCGCCGAGGAGAACCTGCAGGCGCGCGTGCGCGGCGTCATCCTCATGGGCATCTCCAATCGTGAGGGCCACCTCGTGATAGCTCCAGGCAACAAGTCCGAGCTCGCCACGGGATACGCCACCATTTACGACGCGGGCTCAATTGGGGGGTTTGCGCCGCTCAAGGACGTGGACAAATCCCGCGTGTGGGACCTCGCTCGGTGGCGCAACGAGCAAGCCGCAGCTCGCGGCGAGGTGCCACCGATCCCCCAGAACTCCATCACCAAACCGCCATCAGCTGAGCTGCGGCCGGGCCAATTGGATCAAGACTCTTTGCCTGCATACGACCTACTAGATGAGGTGTTGGACGCCTACGTGGAGCACGCGGAGGGGCGCGCTGAGCTGCTCGCGCGGGGTTTCGACGCCGCCGTAGTTGATCGCGTGCTGCAACTCGTGGATCGCGCGGAGTGGAAGCGCCGCCAATACCCGCTGGGCCCAAAGGTCACGGCCCTCGCATTTGGGCGGGACCGCCGGTTGCCCGTCACGAGCCGCTGGCGCGAGCTCTAAGGCGCGAGTCGAGTTGGCCCGGTCGCGCTGCTTGCCCGCCCTAGGATGGCCTTCGCCAGCACATGGCCTGGTGGTGAACGAAGGGAATTCTCACCATGGGTGAGCAGCGGTTACTGATTCGCGAGGAATTGCGAGATGCGAACATCTCCAGTGACGAGGAGTTGCGCGACTTCTGGACAGGTTCGGTCACCCCTGCGAGCGGTATCCATGAGGCATACCTGCGCTACAGCGCCAACGTGCCGCTCAAGAGCAACGTCATCTTTTACGAGACGATGTCCGGTGATCGGATGAACGACAACCCCTACGCGATCTTTGAGCACCTGCGGTCTCATCCGGAGTACGGAAACTTCCTCCATGTCTGGTCAATGAGCCAGCACGGCGCTGTGCCTGACGAGTTCGCAAATGACAACAACGTGCTCTTTGCACCACGCGACTCGCTTGCCTACGCCTACTTCTTGGCGTGTGCAGAGCACGTAGTGTGCAACGCGATCCTGCCTTCCTTCTTCAACCGCCGGCCGGAGCAGAAATACCTGAATACGTGGCACGGCATTCCGTACAAGGCACTGGGAAGGCGCGCCGCGCGCGCCAGATTCGGGTCCGGCTCGGGCATCGGCACGTTCCTCAAGGCCACCCACCTGATCACACCGTGCGAGTTCATGACCGACGCCCTTCTGCTCGACTACTCGATGAGGGGCGTCTCCACCGCACGCGTCGCAGAAACTGGCTATCCCCGGATTGACTTGACGGTCAATGCCGGCGCGGAAAGCGTTGTGAAACTGCGCAACGAGCTTGGCCTCAAAGACGTGGGCGGGAAGGAAGGCGGTCCGCCGGTAGTTCTCTACGCTCCCACTTGGCGAGGCTCGGAAGGCCAAGACACCGTTGACGCTGACCAGCTCGTTCGCGATCTGGACGCACTGGCGGCTTTGGACATCCAGCTCATGTACCGGGGCCACCATCGAATGGGTCGCCTGATTCAGGATCGCACTATCGGCGACCAAGTGGGGCGGGTCATCGTGCCGTCCAACGACATCAGTTCAAATGAGTTGCTGACAGCGGTAGACATTCTCATCACCGACTACTCCAGCATCTTCTTCGACTTCCTGCCAACGGGCCGCCCCATCGTGCACTATCTCTACGATCTTGATGACTACGCGCGCACGCGCGGACTCAACCTGCGTACCGATGAACTCCCGGGTGCCGTGGCACTCTCCACGGACGAGCTCGTGGACGTGGTCCGCAACTCCGCCCGCGCGCTCATCGACTTGGAGCCGGACGCCAACCTCGCTGCGTCTCCCCTTCAAGGCGCGGCGTACAAGTCCGCGCAGGCACGCTTTGCTCCTCACGAGGATGGCGCATCGTCCGCGCGGGCCGTGGAATTCTTCCTCAAGGACCGCACAGACGGCGTCCGCGTCACACTGGCCAAAGATGCGCGCCCCACCGTTGCGATGTGGGCTGGCGACGTAACAGGCGAGCCAAGTTCCGAGGCCTTTTTGCGTAAGGCGGTGGCACTCGCCAAGACATCGCGATATCAGGTCACCCTGATGATTGCGCGGGGCGCCTTCATCGAGAAGGAAACCGTGCGCGCCATCAAGGGTGTCAGGGACAAATTGTCGGTCATCGCCTATGACAGAGGCACGCCGATGCTCGTTCCCGAAGAGGTTGGCACCTACGAAGCGTTCATCAATCAGAACCCCGCCACGTTCCGCGATGCCAGCAAGGCCCTCCGCAAGGATTCCGCGGCAACGCTCATCTTCTCGCGCGAGTACCGCCGCCGGCTCGACGACGCGCATTTCGACATCCTCTTGGTGGGACCGGAACTGGACGCGCACGAGTTGGCTCTGTCCGCCTTCGCGTGCCGCAAGCCGCTCTCGCAGGGCGCCACCCGGAGGTTGGCGCCCTCTTTCCGCGCGCGGCTACGGCGGGT
>CAYMRO010000173.1:0-4549 GCA_964392875.1 uncultured Demequinaceae bacterium | reverse complement strand
AACCCCCGCACCGGTCGACGCCGGATCGCCCAAGCGATGACCTACTACGGTGTCTCGACGCTCTTTGCCCTCGGGGTCGCGTGGGCTGTTGACGCCGATCAGCCACCACCGTGAACTACCTTGGCGATGAACTACCTTGGCGATGAACTACCTTGGCGATGAACTGCCCGGTGCGACTGGCCCACGGGGCCGTGGGGTGCCCGAGTTCGCCCGGCGGCTTCGGTAGAGACCCCGTCAGTTGAGCCGACACCTGACGCTCCGTAGGTCCTCGCCCGTTACGGTGTCAGCAGCTCGAATTCTGCGAGCACCTGCGCATGGGCGAGGATCCGGAAGTGGCCGCCCGTGTCGAGCTCAACATTCTTGGCGCCCTTGAGCTCGCTCCGCGCGGGAATGTGCGGGTCAAACCTCCCGTAGATCGACACGATGCGGGGATTGACCGCATCTTGGGCGGCCAAGTCGCGGATGGTGCGGTTGCGTGGTGAGAAGATGCGCAGGCTTGGCGCGAGCATGAAGCGGGCGTAGGCGGAGCCGCCAAAGGGCGTGGCCACCGCAATCATGGCGGCGACGCGGTCTGCCGACTCCGGGTCCACCATGACGTGCTTTCCTATAAGCCCACCTTTGCTGTGCGCGAGCAGGATGACGTTCCTGAGATCGGTTTGGCCCAGATAGGCCGTCACAACGGCGGCCGCCTCCGGAACGGGGCGCACGTTGAGATCAAGAGCACTAACAACGTGAACCGGGTGGCCGAGTGCGTGCACGGACTTGATGAGCGGCTCGAGGAACTTCCAAGACTCGTAGATGCCAGGGACGATGACCACGGGCGCGCGCTCACCCGATTCCACGTCCAAAGGGTCCAACGAGCTGAACATTCCGCGAGCCTGTTGCTTCACCGCGTATGCGTAGTCCTGCGCCCACCATCCGGCTCGCAAGAGCCAACGTCGCCTCACTGCCGGGCGGAGCGGTAGTTGCGCGCCGCCGCAACGAGCGCCTCGAATAGTTGGGGCCGCGAGTCTTGTTCCGGGTGCCACTGAACGGCCATGCAGAATGCGGCAGATGGATCTTCAATTGCCTCGACGATGCCGAATTCGCTCCGCGCACTCACGATGAGGCCATCCCCAAGCGCGGCGATTGCCTGGTGGTGGTATACCGGCACCTCTGATTCGTGAGGATGCAATTCGGAAATTCGCGTTCCGTCCACCGTAGTCACGTGCACGGACCCAAATCGATCACCCTCACCTTCATGCCGGGTGTTGCCCACCGCATCAGGAACGTGCTGAATGAGCGTGCCTCCGCGTGCCACATTGAGTATTTGCGCGCCGCGACAGATGCCGAAAAGCGGCATCCCTTGGCGCAGCGCCTCCGCAACGAGCGCGAGCTCCCAGGCGTCGCGCACGGGCCGGGGACGGTCGTTGTGCGCATGCGGCTCTTCACCGTAGTGGGACGAGTCAAGGTCCGCACCGCCGGTGACCACCAGCGCGTCAATACCGTTGAGCACCGCCCCAACTGCATTGGGCGGGCCAGGCTGCGGCGGCAACACCACCACGGCCGCGCCAGCCGCCACAAATGCCTCACCGTAGGTCCACGGCAAGAAGACGGCCTCAAGGTCCCAGTCACCCGACTGCGCGGGGTCCAGATAGCTCGTGATCCCTACTACAGGAGTGGCCATTCCTGAACTGTAGCGAGCGCGCACCCTGTTCCTCAGAGGGCGCGTGGGTCCACGTGCACCTTGGGGCCGGGCCCCGCGCCGGGACCGCGCGTGCCTTCGAGCCTGCTGGGAACCTCCTCCAGCGAGACCACCTCGCTGACAAGCGCATCAGGAACCACTGCGCCGGATGCAAAGCCCGCAATCGCTCCCGCGAGCCCGGGCGACGCCGACAGGATTCCGACTGCAGTGATGTCCTTGAGCGCGATGTCCCGCGTGTCCACGTGGCTGGGGGTTGACGCGAGGCCTATGAACACCACACGGCCCGCGGGCTTGGCCACCTGCACGGACAATGCCGGCATGGTCTTGACGCTCGTGGCCTCAATGACGGCATCGAACTCGTCTGCGTGCCCAGCCGCCAATTGGTCCAACTGCCAGGTGTGATGCGCGCCAAGGGACGAGGCGAGTTCGAGCGAGCCGGGCCGCACTCCACCCACGTGGACCTCGGCGCCCTCAGCGAGAGCAAACTGGGCCGCGAGCAGCCCAATGGTTCCGGACCCCAATACGAGCACCTTCTGGCCCAGCTCGATTGCCGCACCGCGTACTGCGCGCAGCGAGTTGCCACCTGGCTCAACGAGTGCGGCGGCCGCGAGGCTCACGTTCTCGGGGATTGCGTAAGCGAATCTGGAGGGTATGACGACCTTCTCCGCAAGCGCCCCCGGCCAGCCGTCCCGGATGCCAACCTCAAACCGCGTGGGACACACGTGATGGTGCCCTGATTGGCAGTACGCGCACGTGCCGCAACCGAGCATCGTGTCGCCCGTAATGCGCTTGCCCAGCCAGCCCTCATCCTCGGCTGAGCCCACGGCGCTGACCCTGCCAGTCCATTCGTGGCCCAGTCGCAGCGGGAAGGTGGTGAAGCCCTGGTCGATGTACGCCATCTCGCCCGTGTACAGCTCGATGTCCGTGCCGCAGATTCCTACGCGCTCAACGTCCACTACGAGCTGACCCGGCAGGGGCCGCGGCTCCGGGACGTCAAGCACCTCCGCATGCCGCGGAGCGGTGACAACAAGCGCTCTCATGGAGTTGTCGCGGAGGGGTCAACCACCCGTTGCGTTTGCGTGCCGAGGCCCGTGATGCCGAGAGTCATGACTTCGCCGCCGTGCAAGAACATCTGCGGCGACATGCCCATGCCCACTCCGGGCGGCGTCCCCGTGTTGATGAGGTCGCCGGGCTCCAGCGCCAAGAATTGGCTGAGGTAGTGGACTATGAACGCGGGGCTGAAGACCATCGTCGCTGTGTTGCCGGTCTGGCGGCGCACACCATCGATGTCCAGCCACATGTCGAGGTTCAACACGTCCTGCACCTCGTCCGGAGTCACCAGATACGGGCCGGCCGGATTGAAGGTAGGCGCAGACTTTCCCTTGGACCATTGGCCGTTGCGCTCCAGCTGCCACTCGCGCTCACTGACGTCGTTCACGAGCACGTATCCGGCGATCGCCGCCTGAGCCGCCGCCTCATCTGCCAGGTATGACGAGTAGCTGCCGATCACGATGCCCAACTCCACCTCCCAGTCGGTCTTCTGGGAACCGCGGGGGATTAGTACGTCGTCATTGGGCCCTACGAGCGTGTTTGGCGACTTGGTGAAGAGAATGGGCTCGCTGGGAACCGCCTGACCGGTCTCCGCCGCGTGGTCGCTGTAATTGAGCCCAATACACAGCAATTGGTGAGGCCGGGCGATTGGCGCGCCCAAGCGTCGTGCACCAAGGGGCTCCGTTTGGCCGTTGGCCGCCCGCCCCGCGACCACGGCGGCAAGCCCGTCGATAGCTCCAGAGCGGAAAAAGGCCTCGTTGAAATCGGAGACAACGTCTGACAGGTCCACGAGGGTGTCTTCGCCAACGAGGGCCATGGGGATCTCGGAGCCCGCGGGCCCCACTCGTACAAGCTTCATGCGTGCTCCTGTTTCGGTGCCTGGTTGAGCCAATAGGGGGTGGTTGTGCTGCCGCGCCAACGGTGTGCCGGGATGCCTCTTACGCCAACATCGGCGATAAAGATTGCGCCAGTTTGATCATTCACTACCTCGAGGCCCTCTTGGCCCGTGGTGATGGCGAGAGTTGCGAAATCGGGCCCCACAAATCCGGGACATGAGACTTGCCCTGCGTCCAGATTCACGGTGGCGAGCAGCTCGCCAGTGGGTGCGTGGCGTTGCACGCGCGAGGCTCCCCACAGCGCCACCCACAGCGCGCCCTCCGCGTCCACGGTGAGGCCGTCCGGGTGGCCGGGGAGGTCCGTGAGGACCGCCTGCCAGGGCTCGTGGTGAGCAAATTGGGCGCCGTACGAGTGGCTCGACACCGTGTCCGAGTAGGTGTCCACGTGATAAATGGTGCCGCCGTTTGGCGAGAAGGCGATGCCGTTTGAGAGGCGTATGCCCGTGCGAAGGGTTTCCACGCGGCCGTCTGGCCAAACCCGCAGCAGCGTCTCTTTGCCAGCGGGTGCCGCGAGCGACGCAGGATCGAGCGACGCTGTTCCCACCACAAAGGCTCCGTTCGGATCTACCGAACCGTCGTTGAGGCGCACCAACCCGCGCGAGCCCAATAAATCCGGCCCCAGCGAAACTTCACCCATACGCGAGATCGTCGCCAGCCCGCGCGCCGCCGCCACGATGAGACCGCCATCCTCCGCGAGTCCCACCGCTCCAGCCGTCTGGCCCAGCACGGTCTCGCTGAGCGTCACGAGCCGGCCATCGCGCAGCTCGCCAGCGAGGACGCGGCCCTTCCAGATATCCACCCACCGCGCACACTCGGCGCGGTCATCCCACAGGATGCCCTCCGCAAGTTCGTACGTGGCGGCCGTAACTGCGGTCCCTTGAAACACGGGTGTGCTCATGCCGGGCGCATCCGCAGCTCT
>CAYMRO010000172.1:0-4618 GCA_964392875.1 uncultured Demequinaceae bacterium | reverse complement strand
GGTGACGCGGGCGCGGTGGGGAGGGAGCCGTCGGGCATACGAGCAAAGCCTTGGGCGGAGCGGTCCGCGTTCTTGGACGAGCGAACGGCCCACACGATGAGTGCCGCAATGCCGCCAAGGATTACGAGGGGGATGACCACCGCGAGGATCACGGCGAGCACTTGCGCAGGGCGCCCCATGAAGTCGCCAAACTGGCCATCAAACCCGATCCACGGACCATTTTGCCAATTCCACGGACCGCCCTTCCCGATGTTATCCAGGCTTGCGAAACCCGCAATCGCGAGGATTGCGATGACCACGAGCGCGCCCACGTTGGGGCGGCCACGGCCAAAATCTTGGATGACGATGGTGCCCTTGGTGTCTGGGAGTAGGGCCCACGCGGCGGCATACGCGAGGAGCGCGAGGCCACTCGTGAAGATGGCGATGACCACAAAGATGATGCGCGCAGGCGTAGGCGCCAGGCCGATGCGTGACCCAACGCCGCTAATCACGCCGCCCGCGACGCGATGATCGGACCTCACGAGTCCCCACGACCGGATGGTCGTGAAGAACGCTGCCTCGCTGGTGGGTTCTTGGCCGGGCTCGGTGGACACAGTTGCTCCTTAGTCGGTTAACTCCCAACCAGTGTGCGGCTCCCTCGGTTGGCCCCGCCATGAGGTATCTCCCTGATTGGCACCCTGAAATCTCCCCCTGATGCCCCCTGACGGGGTGAGCGCTGTGTGACCATTGGCGGGTGACCACCTCTCCCCGCGCGCCGCGTGCAGCGCGCGTTGCGCGCCCGCTCGAGCGGCCCTCGGCCCCCCGTGTGTGGTGGCGCGCGCTCGTTGGCTTGGCGATGGTGGGCACCGCGGTGGTGCTCGCCATTGGCGCGGACGATGACAAACGCATCCCGCCGTGGCTCATCCCGCTCATTGTCTATTCGGCGGCGCTCGTGCTCGTGTGGAGCCCCCTCGAAGCCGTGGTCACGGGGGATACGCGGCGAACCGACGTCATGTCCCTCGCCTCGCGCGACGCATGGTTGCGCATTGTTGTTGGCTTGTTAGCCGCCGCATTCGCAGTGTGGCTGTTCGCCGTGAGTCGCTTCACTCAATCGCAATTGGAGCGCACGTGGGTGACGGTGCTCGTTTCGGTGGTCGCCACGGCACTCCTCCTGGCGCCATGGTGGCTGCGGCTCATTCGCCAGGTGAATGTGGAGCGAGAGATTAGGGTGCGCGAGTTTGAGCGCGCGGAGATCGCCGCTCATTTGCACGACTCGGTGCTACAGACCTTGACGCTCATCCGCGCTCATGCGACCGAGCCGGAAACCGTGTCACGGCTAGCGCGATCCCAAGAGCGCGACCTCCGCGCCTACCTCTACCAGGAGCGACGTTCCACGTCCGAGTCCGTGTCCGCAGCGCTCGGCGCGTCGATGAACGAGGTTGAAGACGCCTTTGGTGTTGCCATTGAAGTGGTGAGCGTGGGTGACACGCCAACCACGGCGCCCCTCGCCGCCGCGGTGAGTGCCGCGAAAGAGGCGGCAACCAACTCTGCCCGCCACGGCATCGGGCCAATATCCGTCTACGCCGAACTCACGGCGAAGGCTTACGAGATTTTTGTGCGCGACGCTGGGCCGGGCTTTGACCCCGAGGCGCTCCCTGCAGACCGGCTGGGGATCCGCAACTCGATCATTGGGCGTGTGCGCCGTGCGGGTGGAGATGCGAGCGTACGGTCCACACCAGGCGAATCCACAGAAGTGACCATTTCCGTGCCGCGAGAGGAACAGCGATGAGCGTGCGAGTAGTTGTTGTTGACGATCACGACGTGATCAGGGTGGGCGTGCGGCAATCGCTTGAGGCCGACATTGAAGTAGTAGGCGAAGCGCGGGACGTGGAGGGAGCGATCGAGGCGGTGCGCGTGACGCGGCCCACCGTTGTCATCCTGGACGTGCATCTGCCAGGCGGTACAGGCGGTGGAGCGCTGGACGTGCTCGCAGAAATCCTTGGTGGCGACGAGCCTCCGCGGGTGCTTGCGCTCTCCGTCTCTGATTCCGCGGAGGACGTGGTGGCGGTGGTGCGGGCTGGCGCTCGCGGCTACGTCACCAAATCCATCTCCGGCCCCGATCTCTCCGACGCCGTGCGCAGGGTGGCCTCGGGGGATGCTGTGTTCTCACCTCGCCTTGCGGGCTTTGTGCTCGACGCCTTCAATGCGGCGGGAGGCGAGGTGGCGGCTGCGGACGAGGACCTCGACAAGCTGACCGCCCGTGAGCAAGAAGTCATGCGCCTCATTGCCAGGGGATACACCTATCGCGAAGTGGGCCAGAAACTCTTCATTTCCGTGAAGACCGTGGAGACGCACGTGGGCAAGGTGCTGCACAAGCTGCAACTGTCCAACCGCCACGAGCTGGCGCACTGGGCGGCGCGCAGGGGGATCGCCTAGCAGTTAGGTGCGCCCCACGCCTCAAAATGACCTATTGCCAACGCGCGCCCGCTGAGTATCCTGTGGACATGCCAAAACGTGACATACGTCACACCGTGAGCACGCAAAGTGACTCGCGGCGCATCGACATCGCCTATTTGCCAAGGGTCTACGCGCGCAACGCCGGGGATCCGCAACGCGCGATCGCCTTCTGGAATGGGCAGCATCCGTACCAGTGGCCCTCGAGCACAGCAGACGCGGACGCCATTCGCTTGCGTGAAGCGATGCGAGCGGAGCGCGTGGGTGCCCTGGCGCAGCTGGTGCCCCAACTCGTTGGGCTCGCGAGAGATGAGCGCGCCTGTGTGCGCGCTACTTTCGCAACCTGCTTCTCGATCTTGGCCAAGGCGGGTCAGGCGCCCGCGGACCGCGAGGTGTGGCGTGCGCTGCTTGGCCTCGCAAAGTACGACGCCGACGAGGAAGTCCGCTCGGCCGCGGAGCGAGCCTTGAACGACTTTGAGCACTACGGCTTGGTGGCCGTCGCAAGCTGACGGTGCAAAGCCGCCGCGGCGCAAGCCGTGTGGGAGGCAACGCCTAGACTTCATCGGGTCATGGATGCCCTCTTCGAAACTTCCCAATCCCCGCTCGTCAGAGGGCTGAACCCGCACCAGGCGCAGGCAGTTCTGCACTCGGGATCGCCCTTGCTCATCATGGCCGGAGCGGGCTCCGGAAAGACGCGCGTGCTGACGCATCGCATCGCGTACTTGCTGGAATCAGGACGCGCGCGGCCGCACGAGATCCTCGCGATCACCTTCACCAACAAGGCCGCAGGCGAGATGCGGGAGCGCGTCTCCGCGCTCGTGGGCCCCGAGGCGCGCTTCATGTGGGTCTCCACGTTCCACTCCGCATGCGTGCGCATGCTGCGCGCGGATCACGAGCTCGCGGGGCTCACCAGTTCGTTCTCCATCTACGACACCGCGGACGCCGTCAACCTCATGAAGCTCGTCATGCGCGAGTTGGAACTGGATCCAAAGAAGTTCACACCCAAGTCGATTCTGGGGCGCATCGGCCGCTTCAAGGACGAGCTCATCTCCCCGGAGGTTGCCTTCGCGGCGGCGGAGGGCGTCAGCAGGCACAGCCTGGACCACGCTGCGGCCATCGCGTACCCGGAGTATCAGCGCCGGCTCGAGGCGGCGAATGCCGTGGACTTTGACGACATCATCGTCAAGGCGGTGCGGCTCATTCAGGACAACGACGAGGTTGGCAGGCGCTATCGCGAGCGCTTCAGGCACATCCTCGTGGACGAGTACCAAGACACCAACCACGCGCAATACATGCTGGTAAAGGAGCTGGTTGGGCCGGACAACGACCCCACTTTGCCACAAGGCGAGCTGACCGTGGTCGGTGACGCGGATCAGTCCATCTACGCCTTCCGAGGCGCGTCTATTCGCAACATCAACGAGTTTGAAAAGGACTACCCGCAAGCGGAAGTCATCAAGCTGGAGCAGAACTACCGCTCCACGCAGACCATCCTCAGCGCAGCCAACGCGGTCATCGCCAACAATCAGGACCGTCGCCCAAAGAACCTGTGGACGGATTCGGGTGCGGGCGAGCGCATCACGGGCTACGTTGCGGACACCGAGCAAGACGAGGCGCGCTTCATCGCCGATGAGATCAAGCGGCTCACAGCAACGGGCGAGTTTTCACCGTCCGACGTTGCGGTCATGTATCGCGCGAACGCCCAGTCCCGTTCACTCGAGGAGCGCTTCATTCGCGCCGAGCTGCCCTACAAGTTGGTTGGCGGCACGCGCTTCTACGAGCGCAAAGAGATCAAGGACATGCTCGCGTACCTCGCGGCCGTGGTGAACGAGGACGACGACATCGCCACACGCCGCGCCATCACCGTGCCCAAGCGTGGCATAGGTGACGTAGCAATAGAGGGCGTGGACGCGCTGCGCCGACGTACCAATTCAGGCCCTGGGCCCGACGCTGGGTTGGGTTCTGACAATGCGCTGAGTTTTGGCCGTGCACTGCGGTTTGCCTCGGAAGCAGGGATCGCCAACCGGTCCGTTGCGGCCATCGACGCATTCGTTGCCCTCATGGACGACCTCCGGGACCTCGCGCGCGACAACGGCGCGGCAGGGGTCCTCGACGCCATTGCGGACCGCTCCGGAATGCTCGCCGCGCTGCGTGCCTCCGAGGATCCCCAAGACGCGAGCCGCATTGA
>CAYMRO010000171.1:294-4641 GCA_964392875.1 uncultured Demequinaceae bacterium | reverse complement strand
GGACCAGATCGCTCGTGGCGTGCTGGACGAATTGCGTGAGTCGAACCTGCGCGTGCCAGAGGACGTTGCGGTCATTGGCGTTGACAACTGGGACATCCTCGCTCAAGCGGCACGTCCGCCGCTCACGAGCGTCGACATGCAATTGCAAGAGCTGGGGCGGGCCGCGGCGCTTGCGCTTTCCACCGCCATTGGTGGGGCCTCGAGTCCCGGCGTGAATCGCCTCCCCGTGCGGGTGGTTCCGCGTGAATCCACCGCAAGTGTCTAGGCGGTTCCTCCACCACATACCGGACTAGCGGGGGTAACCTCCAGAACATGGCACAGACACGTCAGTCGCGCCCTCCGCAGCGTTCCTCAGGTCAGCGATCGAGCGGCAAGACGCCCCCTCGCAAGGCCCCCGCGCGCTCGCGTGCCCAGACAAAAAAGCAGCAGCCTCCCGCGCTTGTGCGGGGAGCGTCTGCCGTAGGCCGTGGAACATCAGCGGCGGTGGGCGGCGCGGTGCGTTCCGTGGGCACCGGCGCTAAGGCCGTGAGCACTGACGTGCGCCGCGATGGTGTTGCCTTCTTGCTGCTCATCGCCGCAGTACTGGTGGCGGCCACCGAATGGTTTGGCGTGGGGTCGTGGGCAGGCACGGTGATCCACGGGATCGCTGCGGGCCTGTTTGGCGTGCTCGCCAAGCTTGTGCCACTCGCGCTGGGATTCCTCGCGCTGCGTCTCTTCCGTGCACCCCAAGAAGGCCACACCAACCACCGCATCATGGTGGGCTTGCTGTTTTTGGCGCTCACGGTGGACGGCATCATCCACATTGCGCGCCACCAGCCAACGCCCGTAGCAGGTTGGGATGACGTCATGGCGGCGGGCGGACTGCTTGGCTTCCTTGTTGGCACCCCGCTGGCTTCCGTTCTGAACTCCGGCCTTGCGGTATTCGTGCTGGTAATGCTCAGTTTGCTGGCAGTCTTGGTCATCGTTGGCTTGCCCGTGCGGGAGTTGGTTTCGCGCGTCAAGGGCCTGTTCATTAAGTCCGACGCTGTGGAAGGCGAGGACCAGGACGACGACTTCCCAGAACATGGCACGCTGCGCCGCTGGGGCAAGCGCGGCAAGGGGGATCTGCTTGACAGTTATGAGGGGGACGAGGCCTTCGCGGCCGCGGTGGAGCGCACCGAGTTCGACGAGCTCATCGCGCCCCACGGAGTTGATGGACGCAGCGGTGACCACACGCCCGCCTACGGCATGCCGATGCACGCAACCCCAGCGTCGGGCGTAGGCATGGTGCCCGCCGCTGTGTCTCCCTACGCGGCCAACGACTATGAACCCGCTGCCGAGGACATTGACACGCAACCGACGGGGCTGGAAAGCACCACAGTGCTCCCCACCCCCGCGGCGCCGCCAACCGGGATTGTGCCGCAAGGGGTGCAAGGCCAACTCGAGAACGCCACGCCATACGTGCTGCCGGATCCGGAGATGCTCGTCAAGGGCACCCCGCACAAGGCGCGCTCCGCGGCCAATGATCGCGTAGTCGCAGCACTCACGAGCGTGCTGGAGCAATTTGGCGTTGACGCCGAGGTGACCGGATTCACGCGCGGGCCAACTGTCACGCGCTACGAGGTGGAACTGGGCTCCGGCGTCAAGGTGGAGAAGATCACCCAGCTCTCGCGCAACATCGCCTACGCGGTGGCGAGCGCGGATGTGCGCATCCTGTCTCCCATTCCCGGCAAGAGCGCAATCGGCATCGAGATTCCCAACGTGGACCGCGAGACCGTTGCGCTTGGCGACGTGCTGCGCTCCACAACGGCCATCAAGAACGACCACCCCATGGCGATTGGCATCGGCAAGGACGTTGAGGGCGGATACGTCATGGCGAACCTCGCGCGCATGCCGCACCTGCTGGTTGCGGGAGCCACGGGCGCAGGTAAGTCAAGCTTTGTGAACTCCATGATCACGTCCATCCTCATGCGCGCAACGCCGCAAGAGGTGCGCATGGTGCTCGTTGACCCCAAGCGCGTGGAACTGAGCATTTACGAGGGGATACCCCACCTCATCACACCCATCATCACTGACCCAAAGAAGGCCGCGCAGGCGCTCGAATGGGTGGTCAAAGAGATGGACATTCGCTACGACGACCTCGCGATGTACGGCTACAAGCACGTTGACGACTTCAACAAGGCGGTCCGCGCGGGCAAGGTCAAGCAGCTCCCGGGTTCGAATCGGGAGATCCGCACGTACCCGTACCTCCTCGTGATCGTTGACGAGCTCGCGGACCTCATGATGGTGGCGCCGCGCGATGTTGACGATTCCATCCAGCGCATCACTCAGCTGGCTCGCGCCGCAGGCATTCACCTTGTGCTCGCCACCCAGCGGCCCTCGGTAGACATCGTGACGGGCACCATCAAGGCCAACGTGCCCTCACGCCTCGCCTTTGCCACGTCGTCCCTGGCAGACAGCCGGGTGGTGCTGGACATGCCGGGCGCCGAGAAGCTCATTGGCCAAGGCGACGCGCTGTTCCTGCCCATGGGCGAGTCAAAGCCCATGCGGGTGCAGGGCGCGTGGGTGAGCGAAAGCGAAATTCACGCGGCCGTGAACCATGTGAAGCGTCAGGCAGACCCCGAATACCGCGTGGACGTCATTCAGGCGGGAAGCTCAGCCATCGTTTCCGAGGACATCGGAGACGACCTCGACGACCTCCTGCAGGCCGCAGAATTGGTCATCACCACCCAACTCGGCTCCACCTCCATGTTGCAGCGCAAGTTGAAAATGGGCTTCGCCAAGGCGGGCAGGCTCATGGATCTGCTCGAAAGCCGCGAGATCGTGGGGCCATCGCAGGGCTCTAAGGCGCGTGACGTATTGGTCACTCCGGACGAATTGGTGTCCACTTTGGCTATTCTTCGCGGGGTTTCGACCGATACCTTAGGTACGCCCACCTTTTCCGACGACGCCGAGGATGATGCATGGGGGACCCCGTAAACCAGCAGTCGCAGCAGACGTTCGTTGTCATCGCCGCGGCACTGTTGGTCATCCTCGCTGCGTGCGCGTTCTTCTACTTCTGGCGATCGTCCAAGGCGCGCAAGGCGCAGGCCGAGTCCGCGCGCCGCGAGCGGGAGCTGCGCAGGCAATTTGAGGCAGTGGTCTCGTCCACGCGCGATGGCGTGCTCGTGCTGACCGAAATTGGCGAAGTCGCAATGGTCTCCGACGTTGCCGCACGCATGCTGGGCATCAAGCGGGACGACGTCATCGGCAAGGTGGTTCCCAAGCTGCCTGTGCGCGTTGTGGACCCCAACATGCATCAGATTCTGCTCATGGAGGCATTCGCGCCCACGGACGATCAGCCGCGCACGGTTGGCGTTCCTGGCCGACGCGGTGTGGACGACGTCCGTTGGCTTCACTTGCGCTCGCGCGTGGTTCCTGACGGTCCAGAGGGCGGCCCCATTACCGTTGTCACGCTCGCCGATCCAACGGGAATGCGAGAGGCGGCGGAGGCCATCTCGCGTTCCGACACCCAGTTCCGCAAGGCGATGGAGAACGCGCCAACGGGCATGGCGCTCGTTGACCTCGAATGGCGCCTCATGGAGGTCAATAGGGCCTTCGCGGAGATGATGGGTTCCACGGTTGCCGCGCTGCGCGGAACACCGTTCTCCGCGCTGTCCCACCCGCAAGACCTTGCTGCGGAGCGCGATCAGTTGCAGCGGCTCTATGCGGGGCACCAGAGCCGGTTCAGCGTGGAGAAGCGCTACGTGCGCGCGGACGGCAACGTGGTGTGGGCGGTCCTCGATGTTGGCTTGGTGCGCTACCCAGGTGGCGCACCCGACCACTACATCGTGCAGGTGCGGGACTCCACGGACGACCGCATGCACTCGGAACTGCTTGCGCACCGTGCCATGCACGATCCCCTCACAGGTCTCGCTAACCGCACACTGTTGCAAGATGTGCTGCAGCAAGTGCTCGAGGCTCCCGACGCGGAGAGTCGCGTGGGAGTCATCGCCGTTGACCTCGACGGCTTCAAGGGCCTCAACGACCGCTTTGGACACGCAACTGGTGACAGCGCGCTTGTCTACGTAGCCGGGGTACTGCGCTCGGCAACGGCTGGCCGCGGAACCGTTGCCCGCATCGGCGGCGACGAGTTTGTCATCGTGGTGCAAGACCCAGACTGCTCCAAAGCGCTCTTCGACATTGCCGGCTCTATCCACGCGGGACTAAAGCGCCCGCTGCAGGTCAAGCGTCACCAGATTCACTTGGGGGCGAGCCTTGGCATTGCCATGGCCGATGCCGAAACCATCGGGGGCGGCGCACCCGGCCTGCTGAGCGCCGCGGACGCCGCGATGTGGGCCGGCGCCGCCAAGTCCTATCTCGGCGAGC
>CAYMRO010000171.1:0-284 GCA_964392875.1 uncultured Demequinaceae bacterium | reverse complement strand
TACCGCGCCAAGGCAACCGGCAAGTCCCGCACCGAGGTGTTCGACCCCACCATGCGCACGTCCCGCGACAGCCAGACGGCGCTCGCGGCAGATCTTGCCCGCGCCATCGAGCACGGCGACCTACTGCTGCATTACCAGCCCATTCACGAACTCGCCACGCGCGCGGTGGTTGGCTATGAGGCGCTCGTGCGGTGGCAGCACCCAACGCGCGGGCTGCTCTTGCCGGGAGCGTTTCTGCCGCTCATTGACGACCGCAACCTCGCCACCGTGCTGGGCAGCGCGCT
>CAYMRO010000170.1:1770-4644 GCA_964392875.1 uncultured Demequinaceae bacterium | reverse complement strand
CGAGGCACCTTCTCCGCAATCGCCTGCTCCATGTCCACGCGGTCACGATCCGCGAGCACCACCACTACGGGCTTGTGTTCGGATTCGTTGGCCACCACCAACTCAGAAATGATCGTGAATACCTTGCTGTTCCAGCCCAGGATCACCGTGTGGCCGCGCTCCAGCACGGCGGAGCGGCCCTTGCGCAGCTGCGCAATGCGATCGTCAAACGCGGCGGAGATGACACCGATGAGGCTCGCCACCACGAGCACTCCAAAGAGAGTGGTCAGGAGCGAGGGCAGTCGCCACTTCCAACCGTCGTCCCCGGAGAACGTGCCGGGGTCGAGTGTGAACGTGAGCTGGCGCCATGTGGCCTCAATGAACCCGTACTTCTCGCCCGTGGGGCTCATCTTGAAGATCCAGGCCGCGAGGCCCGCCGCCACCACCCACGCCAGGCTGATGAGACCCAGCAGCACGATGACCGCCACATTGCCTCGCGACATGACGTTGTCGAACCAATATCGCCACCTGGCGCGGACACTCGGCTTAGACATGGGCCCCTCGATCTGTGAGTTGTTCAGCGAAGAGTAGCGTCCACAGGCTTTGCAGGGAAGATGTGCGGCCAAAGCGGCGCCCACACGCGCCGCTAGACTTGGAGGGTGACCCCAGACGAACTTTCCGCGACCATCCTTGCCGCCATCGAGGCGGGCATTGACGATGGCACTTTCGCCATTGACGGCGACATTGGCGAGGTGCGCGTTGAGCGCCCACGCCAGCGCGATCACGGGGACTGGGCCACCAACATCGCACTGCAGCTTGGCAAGCGCGCGGGGATGTCTGCCGCCGAATTCGCGCAGGTTTTGGCAGATCGTTTGGCGGGCGAGGCAGGCATCGCGTCGGTTGAGGTTGCCGGGCCGGGTTTTCTCAACATCCGGCTACGTGCCGACGCTGCGGGCGAGCTTGCGCGCGGCATCGTTGAGTTTGGCGAGGGGTACGGCTCCGGCGAGTCCCTGCACGGTCAGCACGTCAACGTGGAGTTTGTGTCCGCCAACCCAACCGGGCCAATTCACCTTGGGGGAACCCGCTGGGCCGCCGTTGGGGATTCGCTCGCGCGGCTCCTCGAGTTCCACGGCGCCAAAGTGACGCGCGAGTACTACTTCAACGATCACGGCGCGCAGATTGATCGCTTCGCGGCATCGCTCCTGGCTGCAGTAGCCGGTGAGGAGCCGCCGGAGGATGGCTACGCGGGCGACTACATCCAAGACATCGCCAACGAGGTGATGGTGGAGGCCATGGCGGCAGGCGATGCCGACCCCCTCGAGTTGCCTCGCGAGGAAGCGCTGGAGTTCTTCCGCGAGCGCGGTGTTGGCCTCATGTTCGAGCAGATCAAGGCCTCCCTGCACGCCTTTGGCGTGGACTTTGACGTCTACTTCCACGAGGACTCGTTGCACCGCTCCGGAGCCGTGGACAAGGCCGTGGAGCACCTCAAGAAGTCCGGCGCCCTGTATGAATCGGAGGGCGCTTGGTGGCTACGATCCACCGACTACGGCGACGATCGCGATCGCGTGGTCATCCGCTCCGACGGCCGCCCCGCGTACATTGCAGGCGACCTCGCGTACTTCCAGGACAAGCGGCACCGTGGCGCGGACCTCTGCATCTATTTGCTGGGCGCCGACCACCACGGCTACATCGCGCGCCTCAAGGCCGCGGCCGCCGCATTCGGTGACGACCCCGAGCGCGTGGAAGTCAAGATTGGCCAGATGGTCAACCTGGTGAAAGACGGCGCGCCCGTCAGAATGTCTAAGCGGGCCGGCACGGTGGTGGCGCTCGAGGACCTCGTGGAGGCCGTTGGCGTGGACGCCGCGCGCTACGCGCTCACGCGGTCGTCCGCGGATTCCAACATCGACATTGACCTGGATCTGCTCGCGTCGCAGTCCAACGCCAACCCCGTGTTCTACGTGCAATACGCGCACGCCCGGACGGCGGGGGTGGCGCGCAACGCCGCTGAGTATGGGATTCGTCGTGAGGACGGCTTTGCTCCGGAGCTGCTCACGCACGAGGCCGAATCCGCCTTGCTTGGAGTGCTGAGCGACTTCCCGCGCGTAGTCACGCAGGCTGTTGAGTTCCGCGAGCAGCACCGCGTTGCGCGCTACCTCGAGACGGTGGCCTCGGCGTATCACGGCTGGTACGACCGCACTCGAGTCACGCCGCTTGGCGACGAAGAGATCACCGACCTGCACCGCACGCGCTTGTGGCTCAACGATGCGGCGGGTCAGGTGCTGCGCAATGGGCTGCACTTGCTTGGCGTGAGCGCGCCGGAGCGCATGTAGTGGGGGCTGAGACGAACGCGCCGTGGTCGCGCACGGCGGTGCGCTCTGGCGACGGCGCGCTGAGTGTTGGTGGCGCAGATCTGCGCGAGCTGGCGGGGGAGTTTGGCACGCCCCTGTACGTCATGGACGAGGAAGACATGCGCGCCCGCGCAGCCGCCTTCCGCGACGCGTTTACGGACGCGTTCGCTCCCTACGGCGCGGACGTTGACGTGTACTACGCCTCCAAGGCCTTCCTGTCCTCGCGCGTTGCCTCATGGATGGCCGAGGACGGCCTCAACATCGACGTGGCCTCGGGCGGCGAGCTGGAATTGGCACTGCGCGGCGGCATGCTGGCCGCGCGCATTGGTTTGCACGGCAACAACAAGTCCGACGCTGAGTTGCGTCGCGCGCTCGAGGTTGGGGTTGGGCGCATCGTCGTTGATTCATTCACCGAGATCGAGGTCTTGGACGCGATCGCGCGCGAGTTGGGCACCGTTGCGCCAGTGATGGTGCGTGTCACCACGGGCGTTCATGCAGGCGGTCACGAATACATCGCCACGAGCCATGAAGACCAGAAGTTTGGCCT
>CAYMRO010000170.1:0-1670 GCA_964392875.1 uncultured Demequinaceae bacterium | reverse complement strand
AAGCCGAGCTGCCCCCAGCGCAAGCCGCGGTGGCAATCGCGGGTGCCGTGGCGTCGGCCCTTGAAAAGGTGGGCGGCACCTGGCCACGCCTTTCGATAGAACCGGGCAGGGCGATTGCCGGGCCGGCGGGCCTCACGCTGTATCGCGTTGGCGTGGTCAAACTCGTGTCGCTTGAGGATGGGGGCCAGCGCCAGTACGTGGCGGTTGACGGTGGCATGAGCGACAACATGCGCACCATCACCTACGGCGCCGAGTACACGGCCGCGATCGCTTCGCGAGAATCCGGCGCGGAGGCGGTGTTGTCGCGAGTGGTGGGCAGGCATTGCGAGAGTGGCGACATCGTGGTGCGCGATGTCGAATTGCCAGCGGACATTGCGCGCGGCGACCTCTTGGCGGTGCCCGCGACCGGCGCTTACGGGCGCGTGATGGCGAACAACTACAACGCAGCGTTGCGGCCCGCAGTGGTGTCCGTGCGTGATGGCGAGGCGACGGTCCACATTCGGCGAGACACGCTTGAGGACCTGCTGGCCCTGGATGTTTGGCAAAGCCCCAGTTAAGCCAACGTCAAGTTCGCCTTGCTACCGCGGGTAAGTGGTGCCACACTCATCCAAAGCGTGAAAGGGGATCGCTGTGGACATTACCGACGACGTTCGTCCCACCGGGAGCACTCTCGACGCCAACGAGCCTCAACCAGTACCAACGCCGCTCCAGCCATGGCTGCGGCGTTTTGCATCTGTGGCGGACTTCACCCCCTGGGGCGCCTCGATTGGCCGCCCCGCAACTTCTGACTGACGACAAGGTGAGACGCGTGGCCGGGCCATCGATAGGGTCACTCACGCTCCGGATCATGGCGGCCTCAGCCGGCGCCGCGACAGTTGTGGCTGTGGCTCTGCAGATTGCTGATGAAGGACAGATCGAGGCGTCTTTCATCACAGGTTGGGTGCCACCTCCGTGGCTCGCGGCGATCGCTGGCGCGGCGTGCGCACTCGGAGTATTTGCTCTGTTGGCGGGTTGGATTGTCAGGAGGCGCGAGCCTGGTGGGTCGCTATCGCGTGCCCTGATATGGACGGGTGCGGGAGGTTTCGCTGCGTTCTCCGCAGCCTTCGGGTGGGACGTTGTAGAGGTTTTGCTGCCGGACCAAGGAGCCTCGATCCCAATGGGTTTCCAGCCGGTCTTTCTTCTCATTGCCGCGCTGCTGCTGGTCGGCACCGCCTTGTTAGTGCGGGATACGCTCGATCAGCCCGGATCCGCGCCGCGATGATGCGGCTCCACTGGAGGCTCGTCCCCGGGTTCCCCAAACAGTTGGCCTTCCACGTATTTGAGGATCGCCACCAACACAAAGCTGAGGCTCACGAGCAGCGACCACGAGCCCACCTTGCCCACGTGGACTGATCTCCACACCTCGAGCTGATCGGGGTATTTCCACGCGCCAAGGAAGGTGGCGGCGTTTTCCGCAAACCACAGGGCAGCGCCAATACCAAGGAAAGAGAGCACCAGCGGCATTCGGTACCGGTGACCGCCAACGCTGAAGTGGATCATCGTGTCCCACAGCGCAACGAGGAAGGCTGCCGCAATGAGCCATCGCAAGTCAGGGATCCAGTGGTGGGTGAAGAAGTTCGCGTAGGCGAGCACCGCGAGGATCGTCATCGTGACGAGGCGGAAGTTGGTGA
>CAYMRO010000169.1:0-4654 GCA_964392875.1 uncultured Demequinaceae bacterium | reverse complement strand
AGGCCGTTGTCGCGGCGCTCGGCGCCAATCTGGGCATTGGCGTCACCAAGGTGGTGGCGTGGGTGCTCACGGGCGCATCGTCGATGCTCGCGGAAGCGATCCACTCCTTCGTTGACTCGGCCAACCAGGTGCTGCTCCTCATTGGCGGCAAGCACTCGCGGCGCGAGGCGGATGAAGACCATCCGTTTGGCTTTGCGCGCTACCGGTATTTTTACGCGTTCCTGGTTGCGGTGCTGCTGTTTTCGCTCGGTGGGCTCTTTGCGCTGTACGAGGCGTGGCACAAGTTCCAGCACCCCGAGCCGATCACTGCTTGGCGCTGGGTGCCGATAGTTGTGCTGGTGGTGTCAATCTTCCTCGAGACCCTGTCCTTCCGCACGGCGCTTGTTGAGTCCAACAAGGCGCGTGGCTCGCGATCGATCTTTGGGTTCATCCGTCACTCGCGCTCCCCGGAGCTGCCCGTAGTGCTGCTCGAGGATTCGGGAGCACTCCTGGGCCTGATGTTTGCGCTCGTTGGCGTTTCCCTGACGCTCATCACGGGCAACGGCATGTGGGACGCGGCTGGCACAGCGGCCATTGGTCTGCTGCTCGTAGCCATCGCCATCATCCTGGCGCGCGAGACGCGCTCGCTGCTCCTTGGCGAATCGGCCACGGAGGAGGACCGGGCGGCCATTCGCGCCTCGCTCGCGGCGGCCGGCTTTGCGGACGTCATCCACCTCCGCACCATGCACCTTGGGCCGGAAGACATTCTGGTCACGGTCAAGGTTGCGGCTGAGGCTGGGGAGACGCTCGGCGACCTCGCGCCGCGCGTGGACGACGCTGAGTTGAGGATTCGTGCGGCCGTCCCCAATGCGCGGCTCATCTTCATCGAGCCCGACGTTCGCAGAGCGAACCAAACGCCAGCCGAGGGCGAGTAGCAAGTAGGCCTCGTGCCAGGCAATTTGCCTGCTAGAGCATGGACGGCGTCGTTTTTTTTTTCTTCTATGCGGACGAGAGTGACAAATCCGCCATACTGGGCCTCGACACACGGTTCAGAACTCTGACAGGCTGACAACAACGCAATGTTGCGTCAAACGCTCGTTCAAGCTTTGGAGGGGACATGGACCTGGTGATCCGTGAGGACCAGCCTAAGACGCTGCCGATTCGTAGATTGACACCGCCTGCGGCGTTAGCGTGGCCCGTCTGTGGGCGAGTAGTTGATGTCTCTGGGGGCCCGCATGGCCGCGCCCTTCGTTGTCACCTTTCCCATGGCCACCGCGGTAGCTGCGATGACCTTGGTTCCGCCGAGCTTGAGCACTGGCAGGCCAACGCGAATTCCGCGCCCGCGCAAGGACCCACCCTGGATGCCGTGAAGAGCACCGCGCTAGCGCAAGCCCGCACCTACGAGGCGGTTGCCCAATGGCGCCTCGAACGGGGGAGTATCGAGGAGGCGGGCCAACTGCACGCAATGGCGGATGCCCTCCGTCGCCTCGTGGCGGTGCTCGACCGCTAGCGCAGTCCGGGAATGGGACACTTAGCCCCATGACCGAACACGTTGTTGCTGACCTTTCCCTCGCCGAGTCCGGCCGCCACCAGCTGCGCCTCGCGGAGCAGGAAATGCCCGGCCTCATGGCCCTGCGCGAGCGCTACGGTGACGCACAGCCCCTCGCGGGAGCGCGCATTGCTGGTTCGCTGCACATGACGGTCCAGACTGCTGTGCTGATTGAGACCCTCACGGCCTTGGGAGCTGACGTCCGCTGGGCGTCGTGCAATATCTTCTCCACGCAGGATGAGGCGGCTGCGGCGGTGGTGGTGGGCCGTGGCACCTACTCGTCGCCAGACGGCGTGCCGGTCTTTGCCGTCAAGGGAGAGACCCTCACGGAGTACTGGGAATACACGGACCGCATCCTCACGTGGGAGGGACACCACGGGCCCACCATCATTCTGGACGACGGCGGCGACGCGACCATCTTGGTGCACGAGGGCGTGCGCTACGAGCGCTTGGGTGCTGTGCCCGCGCCCGTCGATGAGGAAGACCCCTCCTACAACGGAGAACTTGAGGCGATGCGCGCTGTGCTGCGCCGCTCGCTGGCCGCGGACCCCACGCGCTTCACGCGCATGGCTGCCGGCATCGCAGGTGTCTCCGAGGAGACCACCACCGGCGTGCACCGGTTGGATCAGATGCACGCCCGCGGCGAGTTGCTGTTCCCCGCGATCAACGTCAACGACTCGGTGACCAAGTCCAAGTTCGACAACCGCTACGGCATCCGCCACTCCCTGCCTGACGGCATCAATCGCGCTACCGACGTGCTGATGGGCGGCAAGGTGGCGTTCGTTGCCGGCTATGGCGACGTGGGCAAGGGAGCTGCGGAGGCGCTGCGCGGCCAGGGTGCTCGCGTGATCGTGAGCGAGGTTGATCCCATCTGCGCGCTGCAGGCGGTGATGGACGGCCACGAGGTGGCGCGCATCGAGGACGTCGTTGAGCGCGCCGACTTCTTCATCACCACCACTGGCAACAAGGACATCATTCGCGTAGAGCACATGGCTGCGATGAAGGACAAGGCCATCGTGGGCAACGTGGGCCACTTTGACAATGAGATTGACATGGCGGGCTTGGCTCGCTCCGGCGCCAAGCACCAGCCCGTGAAGCCCCAGGTAGACGAGTGGATCTTCCCTGACGGGCACTCGATCATCGTGCTCAGCGAGGGTCGCCTGCTGAACCTAGGCAACGCCACGGGGCACCCCTCATTCGTCATGAGCACGTCGTTCACCAACCAGGTGCTGGCGCAAATGGAACTGTGGACCAACCTCCACGCATATCCACTTGGGGTGCACCGCTTGCCCAAGGTGCTCGACGAATACGTGGCGCGGCTTCACCTGGACGCGCTTGGCGTGCGGCTCTCCGAGTTGAGCCAAGACCAGGCCGACTATTTGGGCGTGCCTGTGGCTGGGCCTTACAAGGCGGATCACTACCGCTACTGACAACACGCCGCCTTGGGCGACGCTGGCGCTAATTCTCCACGTCAATGACACCAAAGGGGAGAGCGCCAACGCGACTCGCCTCAGCGTCGGCCCGGCGGAGCCGCGACAATTCCAACTGGTACTCCCGGTCCCTGCGGGCTGCGAGGGTGGCGGCAAGGAAATACTCGGGGTGGGTGCCGGGAGGCGGCAGGGGCGAGACGTAGGCCGCCATCTCGCGAGCGAGCTGTTGGCCGATGCGGTCGCGGGACTCGGGGCGCAGGCTCGCGGCCCGGCCAAGGAACATGCGGCACGTGAGTGCGAGGGAGTCGGGCAGCCGCGCGATGTCGGCGGTGTTGGCCCAACCCGCGAGATGCGCGGGCATCATGACGGGCGCGAGCCGCGCACCGCCGCCGCGAGTGCGCATGGAGTACGTGCCGGCGAGATAGTCGCCAATGCGCTTGCCGCGAGACGACAGCAGTGACACCACCACTGCAAGCATCCCGGCGGTCATGTAGATCTCGAGCACGCCCGTGAGGGCGCGGATGAAGGCGTGACGGAGGGTCACGGGGCCGCCGTCGTCGCGCACAATCCGCAGGCCGGCGGCGAGGCGGCCAAGCGAACGTCCGCGCGTGAGCGTCTCCACCATCGTGGGGACCGCAACCAAGACGGTGAACACGAAGGCCACGGAAATCGCGGCCACCCAGGCACCCTCTAAGCCCCGCACCGCCTCGTCGAGAATTCCGAATCCCACGATGAGCAGCGCAAACGTCAAGGCTACGTCTATCAGCCCGGAAAGCATCCGCATCGTGACGGGCGCGGCACCCGACTCGAGAGCAACGCCCTCGCCAATGAGAATCTCGTCCGAGTCGCTCACACACCCCTCCATTTCGCCGCTGTTATGGCATCGTAGCGGCGTGGACATCGATTCGTTCAGTGCCGTGCGCGAGGCGCGCTGGACCCAGCTCAAGACACTCAGCAAACGACGCAGGCTCAGCGGCGCGGAGGCCGACGAGCTTACGCGGCTCTATCAATCGACCGCCGGAGACCTCTCGGCGATCCGTTCCGCGGCACCCGAGCCGAGCCTCATCTCGCGCCTTTCCGTGTTGCTCGCATCCTCGCGAGTGTGGCTCACGGGTGCCCATGGTTCCGCCACGGGGGACTTTGCGCGTTTCTTTACGCGCACGCTGCCCGCGGCGTTCTATCGGGTGCGGTGGTGGGGAGTGATCGTGTCCGCGTCTGTGCTGGTCACGGGCCTCATTTGCGCGCTATGGATGCTCAGCCACCCCGAGTCGATGGACCTCGCTGGCACGCCGGAAGACCGCGCGCGGTACGCCAATGAGATGTTCGCCCAGTACTACACAAACTCCTCAAACTCGTCGTTCGCGGCGCAAGTGTGGACCAACAACGCGTGGCTCGCACTCCAGGCGATCGCGTTTGGGATCACCGGATTCTTCCCGCTCTATCTGATGTACGGCACCGCACTTCAACTGGGTGTGGCCGGAGCAATCATGGCGGAGGCAAACGGGCTCGACGTCTTCTTCTCGCTCATCGTTCCCCACGGCCTACTGGAGCTCAGCGCGGTGTTTGTGGCAGCGGGCGCTGGTCTCAGGTTGTTCTGGGTCATGCTGGTTCCGGGTGCGAGGACGCGCGGTCGCGCGCTCGCCGAGGAGGGTCGCATCACGTTCGCGGTGGGCATCGGGCTGGCCCTGGCGCTGTT
>CAYMRO010000168.1:0-4693 GCA_964392875.1 uncultured Demequinaceae bacterium | reverse complement strand
ACCGCGAGGAAGCCCCATCGCACCAGGCGCTTCACGAGCGCGCCGTCACTGAGCCACCGCGGCCCACGTGCGGGCAATTCCGTCCGCGAGGGACGTGGTGGCACGCCAGCCAAGCACTTCGCGAGCGCGCGTGACGTTGAGCCAAGCAGCAGCCGGATCCACTCCGCGTGCGGGCTGATGCACCACCTCAATCTCCCGCGGAGCTACGGCCGGGTTCGCCACCGCGCCGCGCACCACTTCAAGGAGCTGGGCAAGACTCGTGCCCTCCCCGGAGCCGACGTTGATGATGCCTCCGGGGCGGAGTTGAGCGGCCGTTGAGATGGCCTGCGCAACATCGTCGATATAGACGTAGTCGCGCACGGCAGAGCCGTCGCCAAACATCGTGATGGGCTCACCGGCGCGCACCGCGGCAAGCCAATGGCCCACCACGCCCTGACTCATCACGCCCTGACCCATCACGCCCCGGCCCTGCGGGAGCGCGCCCGCGGCCTGCGCTGGCCCGTACGGATTGGAGATGCGGAGCACCGTGTGCTCAAGCCCCGCGTCGGCAAGGAGCAGCTCCTCGTTGAACTTGACGCGCCCGTACTCATTCGCGGGGCTGGGCCGCGAATCCTCCACAAAGGGCGCGCGCGCGGGAGGGCCATAGACCGCGCCGCCCGAGGACAACAGCACGATGTGCGGCACGCGGTCCGCGCGCTGGGCCGCGTCGATGAGCCCGCCCAACTCCAGGAGCGCCTCACCGCCGCGCCGGGGATCTGCAGGGGTGACGTGGCGAACGGCCCACACCACGGTGTTGGCCGCGGCGGCGAGCGTGCCGTCAAGAACGTACGGGTTTCCCCTTGTAAACCCGCCAACGTGCGCGCCGCGCTGCGTCAGTTCAGCGGCGACGGCGGAGCCCAAGAATCCCCCGGAGCCAACGACGGCCACGTCATACACTGTGCTCACTCGTACCGCTCCTCGCATTGGAATTAAGTCTATGGCCAGACCACGCGCGCTCGTAGTGGCCACCACGTACCCTGCACACCCGGGTGACGGGACTCCGGCGTTCGTAGCGGACCTGTGCGCGGAGCTGGCGCTCGAGTTTGACGTCACCGTGGTGGTACCCGCGGTGCCGGGGGCTCCACGGCGATCCCAAACGGCCGACGGCTCCCTCACCGTTGTGCGTCACCGCTACTTTCCGCGGCGTTGGGAAACGGTAGCGCACGGGGCAATTTTGGAAAACGTCCGCGCCCACCGCAGCGCCGTCATTCAGATCCCCTTTTTATGGCTCTCGCAGGCTTGCGCCGTGAGGAAGCAGGCAAAGGCGCTCAAGCCCCACGTGATTCATGCGCACTGGCTCATCCCAGCGGGGGCCTCCACGCGTGGACTTGCACGCCGCACCCCGCTCGTGGTGACCACGCTCGGCGGCGACCTCTACGCGCTGCGAGGGCGTCTGCCAACCTGGCTCAAGCGCCGCGTGGTGGCCGCCGCGCGGGTGGTGACGGTGATGAACTCAGACATGGCGTCCTTGGTGCGCGGCCTTGGCGGCACCGACGTGCGCGTCATGCCCATGGGGGCACGATTCTCCGTGGTGGATCCCGTGGCGCAAGACGGCCCGTTGCGCCTGCTCGCCGTTGGGCGGCTCGTGGAGAAGAAGGGCTTTGACGTGCTGCTTGCGGCGCTCGCCAACGTGCCCGACGCTTCCCTCACCGTAGTTGGCGACGGTCCGGGGCGCGCTGCGCTCGAGTCGGCGGCGGCTGGCTTGGGCGGCCGCGTGCACTTCGCGGGCCAGCTGGGCCGCGAAGCGCTCGACGAGGCGTACGCCCGCTCCGACATCGCGGTATTCCCCTCGCGCCCCGCAGCATCGGGGGATCAGGATGGGCTCCCGGTGGCGATGCTCGAGGCGATGGGATCCGGGCTCGCGGTCATCGCCTCGGACTTGCCCGGTCTCAATGAGGCCATTTCGAATGGCGAATCAGGCGTGCTCGTGCCGCCGGGCGATGCCGCGGCCCTAGCCACCGCAATCGGGGAGTTGGCGGGAGACCAAGCACGGCGTCGGGCACTGGGGGAAGCGGCAAAGGTGCGCGCCGCCGCCTACTCAATCCAGGCCGTTGGGGCGGGCTACCGGGCGCTGTTGAGAGAGTTGGTTGGATGATGCGTGAACGCATGGCGAGCGCGGTTGAATCGCTGACGCCGGGCTACTTTGCGCTCGTGATGGCCACGGGCATCGTCTCCGTTGGGCTGGCCCTTGAGCACATCACGTTGCTTTCACGCGCCCTGCTAGTGGTGTGCGCCGCCGCGTTTGTCACGCTGCTGATACTCACCGTATGGCGGTTTGTCGCGTACCGCGCCGCCATGGTGGATGACTTCATGGATCCGCGCCGCGCGTTTGGGTTCTTCACCCTCGTTGCTGGCACCAACGTGCTCGCCAACCGGCTCGCCGTGGGCGGCGCGTATCGCGTGGCGCTCGTGCTGCTGACGTGCGCGTTTCTGGTGTGGCTAGTACTGGGCTATGTGGTGCCGTGGACCGCCGCGCTTGGACGCAAGGAGCGTCCCGTGGTGGCGATGGCGAACGGCACGTGGTTCATCTGGGTGGTGGCGAGCCAATCGGTGGCGGTGGTTGCCGCCACTCTCGAGCCCCACTTTGTGACCGGCAGGCGCGAACTCGCGCTGCTCGCCGTCATGTCTTGGTCCATCGGCGTCTTCCTCTACGGCGCAACCGGCGTGATCGTGATGTTGCGGCTCATGAACTATCGCTTTGGACCGGAGGAACTCACCCCGCCGTATTGGGTGTCCATGGGGGCACTCGCGATCACGGTGCTCGCGGGCGCGCGCATCGTGGAGATGGAGTCGGCTCCCATGGTGGATGCCACGCGCGGGCTCATCGCGGGCATGTCCGTGGTGGTGTGGGCCTTTGCTACGTGGCTCATCCCCGTGCTCGTTGCTGCAGGCGTGTGGCGGCACGTGGCGCGGCGCATCCCGTTGCGCTACGAGGCCACCATGTGGTCCATCATCTTCCCCGTTGGCATGTACGCGGTGGCGAGCCTCTACTTGGGGCGCGCGGACCACCTGCCGCTCGTGGAAGCCGTGGGTGCCGTGGTGATCTGGATCGCCCTCGCCGCGTGGCTGTTGACGTTTGTGGTGATGTCACGACACGTGATCCGCACGGTGGTGCGGACGCCTCGTTAGCGACCGCGCAGCTTGTCTATCTGCCTGCGCTCACGCTTGGTTGGGCGGCCCGCGCCGGGCTCGCGCACAGCGAACCGGGGCGCCCCCTGATCTCGCGGAAGCTCCTTAGGAGTGCGATCCAGGTACGCCTGCGCGGCGAGCTCGGCACCCACGCGCTTGGCGAGCAGTTGCTGCACGTCGAGGATGCGATCGCGGCCGCCAATGCGCACCACCACGGTGTCGCCAATTCCGATGGTTGTGGATGCCTTGGCCTTGTCGCCGCCTACTCGCACGTGGCCCGCGCGGCACGCGGCCGTTGCGAGCGTCCGGCTCTTGTAGACGCGAACCGCCCATAGCCACGCGTCCACGCGCACGCCCACCGGACTACCTCCCCAAGCGCTCGTACTTGAGCTCGGTCGCTAACTTGGCTGGCTTCCACCACGCTTCGTTGTCCCGGTACCAAGCGATGGTGGCCGCAAGGCCCGCACGGAAGTCACCAAACTGCGGCTCCCAGCCCAGCTCGTCTCGCAGCCGCGAAGGGTCAATCGCGTAGCGAAGGTCGTGCCCGGGGCGATCCTGGACGTGATCAAAGTCCTCAGGATCCAGGCCCATGAGATCCAGAATGGTGCGCACCACGACCAGATTGCTCGTCTCGCCATTTGCCCCAATGAGGTAGGTCTCGCCCACGGCACCGCGATCGATGATGGTCCACACCGCCGCGTTGTGATCGTCCACATGAATCCAGTCGCGCACGTTGCGCCCCGCGCCGTAAAGCTTGGGTCGCTCGCCGCTGAGGATGTTGGTGATCTGCCGCGGAATGAACTTCTCCACGTGCTGATACGGCCCGTAGTTGTTGGAGCAGTTGCTGATAGTTGCCGCCACCCCAAAGGAGCGCACCCAAGCGCGGACCAGCAGGTCCGATCCCGCCTTGGACGCGCTGTACGGGGACGACGGGTTGTATGGCGTGTCCGGCGTGAACTTCGCGGGATCGTCCAGCTCGAGGTCGCCGTAGACCTCGTCCGTTGATATGTGGTGAAGGCGCGTCCCATGCCGCCGCGCCGCCTCAAGCAGCGTGTACGTGCCCACAAGGTTGGTGTGGATGAACGGGCTGGGATCGTCGAGCGAGTTGTCGTTGTGGCTTTCCGCGGCAAAATGCACCACAAGGTCCGACGCTCCCACAAGGGCGTCTACCATCTCGCCATCGGCCACATCACCTTTCACAAAGGCCACACTGCCGGGCAGCGATGACTGGTTCCCTGCATAGGTGAGATTGTCCAGAATGGTGACCTCAGCGTCGGGCCGGGTAGCAAGGGTGAGGCGCACAAAATTGGCGCCAATGAACCCCGCCCCGCCGGTTACCAGGACCTTCATCGCCGCTCCCGCTGCAGGAGACCCAACAGGTAGTCGCCATAGCCGGACTTGGCAAGGCGCGCGGCGCTAGTAGCGAGGGCGTCGTCGCTGAGCCAACCGCGGCGCCACGCGATCTCCTCCGGCGAGCCAATCTTGAGGCCCTGCCGCTTCTCCACGGTCTGCACAAACTGGCTCG